>CAYMXF010000571.1:0-1921 GCA_964393935.1 uncultured Planctomycetaceae bacterium | reverse complement strand
CGAATCCGGATAAGCATCGCGCCCGAACGTGCCTCCTGGCCGCCCTTCTCGTGGTCGTCGTCCTCGCCGCGTTCTATCCCTCCCTAGGAAACGATTTCAACTTCGACGACGAGAAGAACATTCTCGACAACCGCGATTATCGCGGACTGGGACCGGCGAACCTCCGCTGGATGTTTTCGACGTTCCACATGGGCCACTACCAGCCGCTCTCTTGGGTCTCCCTCGGGCTCGATTATGTCCTTTGGGGGAAAAAACCCTGGGGCTACCACCTCACTAATCTCGTGCTCCACGCCGCGAACGCCGTACTCGTCTTCCTTCTCGCGCGCAGGCTGCTGCGTTTGAGCGTCCTCGCGACCCCGCGCGACGATACCACTTCGTGGCCCATCGACATCGGCTCGATCGTCGCCGCCTTGCTCTTTGCGGTGCATCCGCTCCGGGTCGAGTCCGTCGCCTGGGTGACCGAGCGCCGTGACGTGCTCAGCTCGTTCTTTCTTCTCTTCACGATCCTGTTTTACCTTCGTGCTCACGAGATTTACGAGCAGTCCCGGCGACGGTGGTTCCTGTCGGCCGCCGTTGTCACTTTCCTCCTCTCCCTTCTCAGTCGTGCCATGGGCGTGACACTTCCTCTCATCCTACTGGTCCTCGACGCCTACCCGCTCAAGCGCCTCGGCGGAGGGCGAGGCCGCTATCTGGGCCGCGAAGTCTGCCACGTCTGGATCGAAAAGATTCCCTTCGTCGTCCTCGCCGCGGTCGCCGCCATCCTCGCTCCGATCGCCCAACACCACGTCGGCGCGACGGTCGAATTGGCGCGCCACGGCATCGACGGCCGCATTGCCCAGGCCTCTTACGGTCTCGCCTTCTATCTTTATAAGTCTTTATTCCCCATCGACTTGTCACCCATGTACGAACTACGGCTGCCGCTCAACATCCTGGCCTCGCGATACGTCCTCTCCGCTCTCTTCGTGCTCGTTTTTGTCACCGCGATGGCGCTTCTTCGACGACGCTATCCCGCGCTCGTAGCCGTTGCGATCTGCTACGTCGTCCTGCTTCTGCCCGTCTTGGGTTTCGCTCAGAGCGGCCCGCAAGAAGTCGCCGACCGTTACAGCTACCTGCCTTCGATCGGCTGGGCCATGCTGCTCGGTGGAATCGTGTCGCGACTCCGGCGCAAACGTCAACGCAGCGTCGCCGCCGTCACCGCGATCGTCATCGTCACCCTGAGCGTGCTGACGTGGCGACAATGTGTCGTCTGGCGTAACTCGACGACGCTCTGGACCCATGCGACCCGGTACGGCCCCCCCGCCGCTTCCGCGCACTACAACCTCGCCTGTGCGCTGGCCAAGTCCGGCGACAAGGAGGCGGCCATCGGTGAGTTCCACAAGTCCATCGAGGTCAACCCGCTCTTCGCTTCGGCCTATTACAATCTCTCGAATTGCCTCTACGAAACCGCTCACATCGACGAAGCGATCCGCGGATACCGCCGCGTCCTGGAACTCGATCCGACCTTCGGGCGGGCTCATTACGAACTCGGCCGCGTCTATGGCGAACAGCGGCGTTTCAAGGAAGCGAAGGACGAATACCGCGAAGCGATCCGCGTCTCCAAGGACCTCGTCAAAGCCTATATCAACCTCGGGGTGATCCTCGCGGCGGAGGAAAAAGACCACGCCGCCGCGATGGAGCTTTATCGCCGGGCCTTGGCGATCCGCCCGAACCACCGCGACGCAAACTACAACCTGGCGATCTCATTGGAAGCCGTGGGCAAGGACAACGAGGCCGCTTCATACTATCGAGAGACGATCCGGGTTGATCCGGCCTATCCCAACGCGCACGTGAACCTCGGCAACGTCCTTGCCCGCCAGGGCCAGGTGAACGAAGCCCTCGCCGAATACCGCGAAGCGCTCCGCATCGCCCCCAACCACCCCGC
>CAYMXF010000570.1:0-1927 GCA_964393935.1 uncultured Planctomycetaceae bacterium | reverse complement strand
CCGCGCCGGTGATGCGGGTGGCGATCATCGGCCGGCGCAACGTCGGCAAGAGCACGTTCATCAATGCCCTGGCCGGCGAGGAGCGGGTGATCGTCAGCGAGGTGCCGGGCACGACGCGGGATTCGATCGACGTGCGATTCGAGATGGCCGGTCAGCCGTTCGTGGCGATCGATACGGCCGGCGTGGGCAAGAAGGCGCGGCACAAGAGCAGCGTCGAGTTTTACGGCTATACGCGGGCACTGGCGTCGATCCACCGGGCGGACGTCATCCTGTTTCTCCTCGACGCGACGGCGGAGATCAGCGACGTGGACAAGAAGCTCGCGCGGATCGTCATCGACGAGTTCAAGCCGTGCGTCCTGGTCGTGAACAAGTGGGACTTGGCAAAGGGCCGTGCGGGGGCGGAGGACTATGGCGAGTATTTGACGAAGGTCATGCCGCACATGGCCAAGGCGCCGATCGCCTTCACGACGGCGACGGTCGGCAAGAACATCCGCGCGGCGATCGAGGTCGCCCAGAGCCTGTTCAAGCAGGCCCGGCTGCGGGTGACGACGGGGCAGCTCAACCGGGCGATCGAGGAGACGCTGGCGGCCTTTCAGCCGATGGCGAATAAGCACGGGGCGCAGCCTAAAATCTATTACGCGACGCAGATTAGCGTCTGCCCGCCGACGATCGTGCTGTTTGTGAATAACCCGGCCATCGTTCGGGAGCAATATCGGCGGTTCGCCGAGAACCGGATTCGGGAAACTTTACCGTTCGAGGAGGTGCCGGTACGATTTGTGTGGCGGGCGAGGAAGTCGAGAGAAGTGGTTAGTGGTTAGTGGTCAGTGCAGAGGGCGACGATTGTGGCGATCGAATTTCATTGCGATCATTGCAGACACATCATCAAGGCGCCGGACGAGACGGCGGGTCGGCAGGGGAAGTGCCCTCACTGCGGCGGAGTGAACTACATCCCGCGTCCTTTCTCCACCGACGAAGCCGAACTGGATCTTGCACCACTGGACGATGAGGATGAGAAGAAGCGCCAGCGTGCGTGCAGGGAGGACGCGGCCTACCAGTGGAAGCTGCTGCACGAGAAGTCGATCCCCGGGGATATGCCGGGCAAGGGGGTGAAGCGTCCGTCGGGCGCTGTAACGCCGACGCCGGTTTCGCCATCCAAGCACATCGCATCGCTCATCGTTCGGTTCGTGGAGGCGATGAGCGGCGGCAAGCTGCCGCAGGCCGACGAGGTCGCTCAGCAGCTCACCAAGACGCGGACGCAGGCCCTGGCGATGCTGGATGAGATGGCCAGCGAGGATTTGACCGCCTACGGCTTTCCGACGCTGCCGCGGCCGGTGCTTCAGGGGTTCTTGAAACAGCTACGCGGGAGGCTGTGAAAAGAAGGGGCCGAGGGGTCAAGGGACCGAGGGGTCGAGGGGTTGGGGAGTCGGAACAAAGTGTCGGGGCCTATAAGCAAGCTCTGAAATAACGCTGGATTGAAGACGGACTGGGTGGATAAGATCATAAAGGGGCCTTCTTTCCCGAGGGCGCGGTACATCGTGGAGCCGGTTGTTCAGCAAGAGACGGATCAAGCGCCGGATCGGCGCGTGGCCGTTGTCTGCCCGGAGTGCAAACAGGGCTACAAGGTCGCTGCGCGGCTGCTGGGCCGGCGGATGATCTGCCGGCACTGTCGAAACGAGTTTCGCGCGATCGAGGCGGGCTCCAACGGGGCGAGACCGGTCGCGGCTCCCAAGAGCGATCCTCCCTCGGACTCGGGCAAAGCGCTGTTGCCGGGGGACGCGTTGCCGTCGGCCGGGTTGCGGTCGATGGCGATCGACACCAGTTGGGGAGGGCAGATCCTGGGCCGATACAAGGTGCTCTCCATTCTCGGCCAGGGCGGCATGGGCGTCGTCTGGCGCGGGCACGACGACAAGCTCAAGCGCGACGTCGC
>CAYMXF010000569.1:0-1927 GCA_964393935.1 uncultured Planctomycetaceae bacterium | reverse complement strand
TGCTTCTCCTGCTCGCCGTGCCCGGCGCGCTCCTGGCCGCGATGCTCTTCGCACTGCACCCCATGCACGTCGAGTCCGTGGCTTGGATCACCGAGCGCAAGAACGTCTTGTCCGGGTTCTTTTATCTCGCCGCGATGCTGGCCTATTTCCGGTGGGACAAAATTGATGATAGGGACACGACAAGGCGCGGATCGTGGAAATACCACGTCCTGGCGATCGCCCTCTTCCTTTGCGCCTTGCTGAGCAAGAGCGTGACCGCCACGTTACCGGCCGCGATCCTGCTGATTCATTGGTGGAAGAGGGGCCGCCTGACGCTCCGCGGCGTCGCCGCGACGGTCCCTTTTTTTGTCGCCGCCCTGGCGATGGTGTTAATCACCATCACCCTTGAGCGCCACCACGTCGGCACCGAGAAAATTGAATGGGGACTGGGGCCGGTCGACCGGTTGCTGATCGCCGGACGCGCCGCCTGTTTTTATCTCTGGAAGCTCGTTTGGCCGGGCCATCTGACCTTCATCTATCCGCGTTGGCGGATCGACCGAACTCAGCCCCTTCAGTTCGTCTACCCCGTCGTCGTGATCGTCGCGCTGGGCTTGCTCTTTGCGATTCGACGCCGGATCGGCCGGGGGCCCCTAACGGCGGCGCTCTTTTATCTCGGCACGCTCCTTCCCGCCCTCGGCTTCGTCATGGTCTATCCGATGCGCTTCTCCTTCGTCGCCGATCATTTTTGTTACCTGGCCGCCATCGGCCCCATCGTGCTGGTCAGCGCGCTATGGGCGAGCCGATGCGACAAGCCCGCGTTCCCAACGGATTCCACCGGCGATACGGGGAACCTCGCCGCGCCCGTATGGACGGCCGTCGCGGCGATCGTCCTTTGCGGACTGGGCGCCCTCACCTGGCGGCAGGCCCGCATTTACAAGGATCAAGAAACCCTATGGCGCGACACCGTCGCCAAGAACCCGGACGCGTGGATTGCCCAGAACAATCTCGGGACGATCCTTTCCAATAGCAATCGGCTTGAGGACGCGATCGAGCATTTCAAGAAAGCGATTCAGCTCTTCCCCGATTATCCCGAAGCGTACAACAACCTGGGCGATGCCCTTCTTCGCTCCAATCGACTCAACGAGGCGGAAGCCCCGCTCCAGGAAGCCCTCCAACGGGTGCCCGATTATCTGAACGCCCGCTTCAACCTCGCCCGCGTGCGCGATCGTCAGGGCCGCGTGGACGACGCCCTAGCCGAGTATCGCTCGGCCCTGACCATCAATCCCTACTTCGCGCCAGCCTACCTGAACCTAGCGCAGTTGATGATCAAGCAAGGCAAGCCCCAAGAGGCCATTGCCGAACTCGATCGCGGCCTTCTTATTTTCGGCGAGCGGCGCGACGCCGCGCTCTTGCACAAAGCCAAGGCCGGGCTATCAGCGTCGAGCGGGCATTGGGAAGATGCGATCGGCTCGCTGAAAGAGGCCGTTCGCCTGCTCCCGCGCGACGCCGACATGCGTCTGCAACTCGCCAACACCCTGTTTCAGTCGGGCAAGATCGACGAAGCCGCGAACGCCTATGTCGAGACCTTGACGCTGAACGCCAACATCCCCCGGGCCCATTTCAATCTCGGCGTCATCCGCGCGTCACAAGGCCGGCCCGATGAGGCAAGGTCCCACTTCCAAGAGGCCGTCCGCCTGAAGCCCGACTACGTCGAGGCGCGCTTCAACCTCGGACAGCTCATGGAAGTCGCCGGCGGATTTGAAGACGCCGCCCGCGAATACCGCGAGGTCCTACGGCTGGCGCCGAAGCACGCCGAGGCCCAACAGCGCCTCGACGCCCTCGCCCGCCGCGCGAAGTCAAATACTCTTCCTTCTTCCAGTCCCGCCAAGCGGCCTTGACCGGGTTTCACTTTTACGCTAATATCATAAGGGATGCGGTTCAAATGGAC
>CAYMXF010000568.1:0-1929 GCA_964393935.1 uncultured Planctomycetaceae bacterium | reverse complement strand
CGTTCCTGCTGGAGAGCGTTGTCGGTGGCGAGCAGGTTGCCCGTTACAGCTTCGTGGGGACTCGTCCTACGGCGGTCTTTCGAGCCAAGGACCGCAGCGCCTCCATCGAGCGTGCCGATGGCACGATCGAAGTGCGCTCCGCCGTTGACGATCCTTTGTCGGAACTCCAACGGTTGCTCGCCGGCCTGCAATCGGCTGACCGTTCTGAGGCGACGCCCGGGGCTGCCGCTCTGCCGCGCTTCACGGGCGGCGCCGTCGGCTACGCGGGGTATGACACCGTGCGGCACTACGAGCCGCTGCCGCACCCGCCGCCCGACGATCGCAACCTCGACGATCTCGTATTCGGAATCTACGAGGACATGGTCATCTTCGATCATGTCAGCAAGACGGTCCTTGTCGTCGCACATGCCCACTTGGAAGGCACCAGGGCCGTCGATCCGGCCTATCAAGATGCCTGCCGCCGGATCGATCGCTTGGTCGAAGCGTTGAATCGTCCGTTGACCGCCGTGACGCGGGAGTTCGACGTCGATGCCCGGCCGGAGATCGGGTTCGGCAGCACGTTTAGCAAAAAGAATTTCGAGTCGGCGGTTCTCCGGGCGAAGGAATACATCGTCGCGGGCGACATCTTTCAAGTCGTGCTCAGTCAGCGCCTTCGCGTCTCGTGTACCGCCGATCCCTTCGACATTTATCGGGCGCTTCGCGTGGTGAACCCCTCGCCGTTCATGTTCTACGTCAAGAGCCCGCGGTGCGTGCTCGTGGGGGCGAGCCCCGAGATCCTTTGCCGAGTCGAGGATGGCGTCATTACGAATCGCCCGCTCGCGGGTACGAGACGGCGCGGGGTGACGGGCGATGAGGATACGGCGCTGGAGCGCGAGCTATTAGCCGATCCCAAGGACCGCGCCGAGCACATAATGCTCGTCGACCTGGGCCGCAATGATGTCGGCCGCGTCGCTCAACCCGGCAGCGTTGAACTGTCCGATGTGATGGCCATCGAGCGGTACAGCCACGTCATGCACATCAGCTCGACGGTGACCGGTCGCCTCGCCGAGGGCCGCACGGCGCTGGATGCCCTCCGCGCGTCGCTTCCCGTCGGAACCGTTAGCGGCGCGCCCAAGGTTCGAGCGATGCAGATCATCGACGAGCTAGAGCCGGTGCGGCGCGGCCCGTACGGCGGGGCGGTGGGCTACGTCGATTTCTCCGGCAATATGGACACCTGCATCGCCCTGCGGACGATGGTGATCACGCCCGGTGCTCGCTCTGGTGAGTGGACCGTGGACATGCAGGCCGGCGCCGGCATCGTCGCCGACAGCGATCCGGCGGCGGAATATGAAGAAACGATGAACAAGGCTAAGGCGCTGCTCTCGGCCGTTGCGATTGTTGAAAAACGATAAGCCGGCGTGTAAATGCTCACGTATGCGACTTGAGCATCTGCGCGAACCGCCAAACTTCGTGAAACGTGTTATACAGCGGCACCGGGGCCACGCGGATGACGTCCGGCTCGCGGAAGTCGCATTTTACGCTGGCAGCCTCCAACTCAGCGAAAAGCTCCTTCGGCCGATCCTTCGCTCGAATCGAAAGCTGGCAGCCCCGCGCTTGCGGTGCTTTGGGCGTGATCACTTCATATCGCCCGCTGGGCATCTGATCGAGCAGGAATTGCAAATACCCCGTCAATTGTTCCGACTTGGCCCGTAGCGCCGGCATCCCCGCTTCATCGAAAATCGCCAGCGAGGCTCGGAGCGGGGCCATCGAGAAGATCGGCGGATTGCTGACCTGCCAGCCTTCGGCCCCGGCGACCGGCACGAAATCGGGCAGAAGCTGCATCTGGAAGCGCGTCGCCGGGTCGTTGCCCCACCAACCGGCCAGCCGCAACCGGCCCGTATCCTTGCCATGTTTCTCGTGAACGAAGCAGCCGCCGACGGCCCCGGGCCC
>CAYMXF010000567.1:0-1934 GCA_964393935.1 uncultured Planctomycetaceae bacterium | reverse complement strand
GCCCGCTGCCGGACGGCGACTATACCATGACGCTCATCGGCATGGGCATGCCGCATTTCAAGCGGCAGTTCGCGATGGCGAACGGCGTCGGATCGTGCAGCTTCTTCGACATCTTCACCGGCGACCTCAACAACAGCGGCATGGCCGACGGCGACGACATCCAGCCGCTGGTCGACGGCGTGCTGCACCCGTAGCCCGCGAATGCGGATTGGCTTTGGGACACTGTACTGCCACGCACCGGCAAGTTCACTGAGTCGTCGGTGTCGGTTGCTCCTTGCGCTCGTTGCGTTCATCTTCCGTCGCGGGTGATGAAGCGCGAAGCCGACGTGAGATTCTCGAGGCGGAGGGTTGCACCGAGTGCCATGCCCCGCCGCACTGCACGAACAACAAGCTCATGCTTGTCCCCGGGTTCGACCCCAAGTGGCTGCGCGGCGATGACGTTCCTACCGGCTGGAAGGGGCCGGGCGTCAAGACGCGCGCCGTCCCAGGGCACAAATTCGACCACGACTTGTCCGCCGACATTGATCGAGTTCTTGAAAACGCTCTGACGCACGGAGACTTCGCACGCTTGTCCTAGAGAAGTCGGCCCGATAGACGACTTTGGCCGGAGTCGTGGCGTTCCCGGCTTCACCGCAGGACTCGATCATCCTCGGCGTCAACGGTGGGATGTACATGTAGTAGAAGGGCGGCGCGTTACGCTCGCTTCACTCCGATCTTCACCGTCCGCGACTTGTGGTGAACGCCGAGCAGCGTAAACCGATACAGCTCGCCGGACTTTCCTTGGAAAGACTGCGACCGGCCCAGTTCCAAATCGCGAACCTTCTCCACTCGCTTCTTCCCATCGAACAGGTCCAGATCGACCTGGCCGTCGCTATCGGTGTCCTTGAGTTTGACGCTGATCCCGTCCACCGCGATGACCATCCGCGGATACTTTCGGTCCTTCAGGCTGAGCGTGTGCACCGCGATGAACTCGCCTTGGTCGGGCGGCGCGACGGGCCGGCTATCTGATGGTCTCGGCGACGATGCGGCGTCGTCGCGGTCTTCAACGGAAACGGACGAGTCCGTCGATGCGTCCTCGCGATCGGCGTTCGATGAAGGAACCATCGTTCGAGCCGGCGGCGCGGCCGCCGGCGCCGCATCGCCGACCGGCTCGCTCTTCGCCGCCGTGTGGCTCAGCGAGGCAGACGCCGGCGGTGGCTCTGCCGTCGCGAGGACACGGCCTTTCGGCACAGCCAGCGCGACGGCCCCGCGAATCATCCATTCCTGCTTCGCCGCAGCGATGGCGTCGGGATGCTCCTTTTCCAATTGCCGAATGAGCGGCACGGCAGTCGCGTGATCCGGTTGGATATCGAGCGTCCGCATGAAGAGCCGCCACGCGTCCTCGTAGTGGCCCGCGTCCATCGCGGCCAAGCCCGCCCGCTCCGATTGCGCCGCCGCATCGGCTCGTGTCCGGGCCAGTCCGTTTGCAACGATGCCGTTTGAATGATACCTGCCTGCCGCGAGACAGTATTTTTCGTACGCGGACGACGGGTCCCCCTTTTCCTCAGCGTTCCGTCCCAACCGATAAAACCGTGTGCCGCCGCAACCCACGATAACGACTACCAGGGCCGGCACCGCCAACACGAAAAGGGGTTTCGCACCTGTCGTCATCATTGCGCCCCCAACTGGCTCATCGCGCACCGCGCGGCGATCGAACGATCGTGCGGATACGTCTCCGTGGTCAGAACTCGCGGCGCGATGGCGGCGGCGACGAAATCGCTTTCGGTGACCGATACATGGCTGCCGCTCCATCCATAACCGAGATACGACGGTTGCCAGGGCAGATTGATCACGCGTTCATACGCCTTCATGGTCTCCTGCCCCGCGCTGCGCGGGAGATGAAAGCCGCCTCGACCCGCCGGCGCTCCCCCCTCGCCGTCGGCGTTCACCGGCAG
>CAYMXF010000566.1:0-1943 GCA_964393935.1 uncultured Planctomycetaceae bacterium | reverse complement strand
AGGATCAGGGCGAAGAACTCTCCCCGTTCACCGGCCTCGGGGACGTGCCGCGACGTGAGCAGAATGAGGATTCCCACCGCGATGGTCGCCATCCGCGCGTACCAGACGAGCGAATCGACGTTGAGTGAACTCGTGCCGACGGTGGACGATTCGATCGGCCGCCACGTCGCCCACAGCGCGGCGAGGAGTGTCACGATTCCCAAGTGCGCCGTAGCGTTTGAGTTCGACTTTTGCCCGAAGACTCCGACGAGCAGAATCAAAGAAGCGCCGATGACGAGGATCAATTCCGGCAATAGGGCGGCGATCAAAGGATGAAGCGATGTGGAGGTCAAGGCAGGGCCTCCGCGTTAGTAGGGCGGGCTCTGCCCGCCGATGAAGAATGGACGTGGGATGAAGAATCGGCGTGCGAAGCACGCCCTACATGATTTGTCTCGACGTCGGCCAACATCTTGCCAGTCGGGATTCGTTCGACCCGCGCCAGCACGTTCTTTTGCAGCGACGGTTCCATGATGTCGATGGTGCTCTTGGGGTACACGCCAAGAAACAAACATGCCAGGGCGAGCGGGGCGAGAATCGCTACTTCGCGGCGCGTCAGGTCTTGCGTCAAACCGGTCGAAGAATCGAAGCCGTGGCCCGGCTCCTTCAGCGGGCCGAAGAGCACGCGGCCGGCCATGTGCAGCATGTAGATCGCGCCGAGCAAAATGCCGGTCGCGGCCGGGACGGCGAACCAGATTCCTAGCGGGCCGGTGCTTCCGCCGGCGGCCTCCTGATCGGAGGTAAACGTCCCGAGCAGGACGAGGAATTCGCTGACGAATCCGTTGAGGCCGGGCAGGCCGATGCTGGACATGGTGAAGACCATCAGGAAAAAGGCCATAATCGGCATCTTGCGGGCCAGTCCGCCGATCTTGGCCATCTCGCGGGTGTGATAACGTTCGTAGATCATGCCGACGATGAGGAAGAGCGCGCCGGTCGAAAGCCCATGGTTGATCATGTAGAGGAGCGAGCCCGTGAGCCCCGCCGTCGTCAGGCTGAACATGCCGAGCAGGCAGAAACCCAAGTGCGAGACGGAAGAATAGGCGACGAGCTTTTTGACGTCGGTCTGCACCCAGGCGGCGACGGCGCCGTAGATGATGCCCATCACGGCGAGCGTGCCGACGACGGGGGCGAGTTCGATCGAGGCGACCGGCAGCATGGGAAGGCTCAGTCGGAGGAAGCCGTAAGTGCCGAGCTTGAGGAGGATGGCGGCGAGGATGACGGAGCCGGCGGTGGGGGCCTCCGTGTGCGCGAGCGGCAGCCAGGTATGCAGCGGGAAGAGCGGCACCTTAATGGCGAAGCCCGCGAAGAAGGCCAGGAAGAGCCACCACTGGGTTGACGCCGGGAGATAGCTTTCCGCGGCGAGTTGATACAGCCGGTCGAGTTCAAATGAAAACTCGTGCGTACCGCTTGGCCCGAGCGCCACGGACGAAGCCTTCCAGCCGAGGTAGAGCACGGCCGCGAACGTGAGCATGCTGCCGGACAAGGTGTAGATGAAAAACATGTCCGCGGCCTTTTGGCGCTGCGGGCCGCCCCAGATGCCGATCAGGAAGTAGAGTGGGATCAACGTGAATTCGAAGAAGACGTAGAAGAGCAGCAGGTCGCGGGCGCAGAAGACGCCGAGCATGGCGCCGTGCAAGAGGAGCATCAGCGCGTAATACTCGCGGTGGCGATCTTTGATCCCGCTGAAGCTCGCCCAGATTGCCAGCGGCGTCAGCAGGGCGGTGAGCATCAGGAGCGGCAGACTGATACCGTCGACGCCGACGAAGTATTGCACCCGCACGGGCGTCGTGGCGCTGCCGCCCATGACCCAATCGGCGCGCTCGATCAATTGATAGGCGCCGGACTCGGCATGGGGTGTCGCTGGGAACAGGTACATCCATTTGGCGCATCCCGCGAAGACGAGCGTG
>CAYMXF010000565.1:0-1944 GCA_964393935.1 uncultured Planctomycetaceae bacterium | reverse complement strand
GATCTGATGCCGCACCGTCCGCCGCAGCGCCTTCTCCAGCGTCTCCTGCACGGTCCGCAAGCCCGGCTGGTTCTGCCAGCCGTGAAAGTCGGCCCCGTCGTATGCCAGCGTGAGCATCAGGTTCCGCATCATGGCGGAGGCCATCGTATGCGAGGCTCATTCCTTCGGCGACGGCACGGGCGAGGGCTCCCGTGCCCGCTGGCCCTTGACGCGGCAAGACGGTAATTGTGTCAAGGGCTGGAGAGAGGGGCTGCCGCTGCCGCACGATTCCTTTTGCGCTCTTTAACTCTGCGTGCCCTGCGCCTCTGCGCGAGGTTTTTCTACTTGGGGCGCCGCGACGAACGCCCGCTGACCGCGCTTGCGCGCCTTGCTGCGGGCGTGCCGCTTGTTCGGGGCGATGATGGGCAATGAATGGGGGTCCAGTTCCCAAAAAGCGGCCATGCGGTTGCGACCTTGATCTTTCGCGGCGCAGAGGGCGATGTCCGCCTGAAGAAGAAATTGATCCACGTCGAAATCCCTGGGCTCGCCGGAATAACAGGCCACCCCGAAACAGGCCGTGAAGTGCTTCGGGCTGGTCTGGGCGTCAAAAGCGATGGCGTTAAAGGTCTGGCGCAACCGGTCGCACAGCGCCCACGCCGCCGGTTGCGACGAGCGGGTGAGGACCAGTGCAAGCTCCTCGCCCCCCAATCGCCCGACGCGGCAGGTCGGGCCGCGGAACCGTTTCATCAGCCGCGCGAAGGTGAGGATCGCCTCGTCACCCAGATCGTGGCCGAAGCGGTCATTGTAGGACATTAGGTTGTCGATGTCGGCGATTGCCAAAACGCTCTCCGTCGCGCTACGCTGCGACGTGAGGATCGACTCGGTGAGATTCAAAATGAAGTGCCGACGGTTGGCCAGGCCGGTGTAGGGGTCCTCAATGGCCAGGCGCCGATAAGCCTCGCGAAGATTCTGTTCTCGCAACGCGACGTTGATTCGCGAGAAGAGTTCAACGCCGCCGATCGGTTTGAACAGGAGGTCGTGGCCCCCAGCCTCGAAGCACCGGCGGATCAATTCGTCCGTCTTGGGCAGGCCCGTAATAAAAATCACCGGCGTATCCGCCAAGTGCAGGTTGTTCTTGATCTGCGAACAAATCTCGAACCCGCCTTGACCGGATGTGTTCAAACCGAGCAGAATCAGATGCGGCTCGAATTTCTCGGCGATGCCGAACCCCGTCGCGCTGTCCTGGGTGAACATCGTCCGAAAGCCGGCCGGCCGCAGCAGGTGCGCCAGCATCCGCGCCATGTCCGCGTCGTCGTCGATGATCAAGACAAGCGGCTTATCGTCGCGTTCGAGATCGTAGGGATTGTCGGTCATGCAAGGTCTCGTAGGAATACCCGTCGGCGCTGAGGGCCGCCCCATCGCCGGTCTTGATATCGGAATACAGACCGGGCGCCAGAACCATAAACCGTCCACGAAGTACAACAACGTCAAGCGGTTGCCGCGTTGGACCGATATACCCGCCGTATCCATCCTTGCGGGGCCAGGCCCATGTTCGAAGTGCTTCCCACCAACATGCTCCAAGACGCTTCCGG
Organism: uncultured Planctomycetaceae bacterium; assembly: GCA_964393935.1. GTDB lineage: Bacteria > Planctomycetota > Phycisphaerae > UBA1845 > UTPLA1 > DATEMU01. Next base: position 373 of record CAYMXF010000565.1, on the reverse strand, counting down.
GTCCTTGGGTACCCTGCTGGCCACATGGCTGATCTGGCCCGTCCTCTGTGGCTACATCGGATCCCGAAAAGGCGATCTGCGCCGCGGGATCATGAACGGCCTGTTCTGGGGACCCGTTGGCTTGGCCCTCGTTCTACTCCTGGAACGGAAATATGTCTGCCCCACCTGCGGGCAAAAAACCCTGAAACAGCCTCACGCCGTCGAGGCGCGGCCGGCCCCGGCCTTCAGCCTACCCGCGCCGCCAATGGAGGCGCTGCCCCGCCCAAGGATCGTGACCGATCGCCGCGTGCCAAAGCCCATGAGCAAGGAAGAACGAGAGAAGATCGTCATGGCGGCGTGCGCAGGCTACGACGCCGAAGAAGAAGCCCGTCTC
>CAYMXF010000564.1:0-1948 GCA_964393935.1 uncultured Planctomycetaceae bacterium | reverse complement strand
ATCTTGTCCGTCCGCCGGTGGTCGATCCGGTCGCCGGCCAGCCGCTGGGCCCAGCCCCCGCCGGGCGACAGGGCGATGATCGGCCGGTCGTACATCCAGGCAAAGGCGATCTCGCTGAGCGTGCCCGCCGCGCCGCCGATGGCGAGGATGACGTCGCCGGCGATCGCGGTGATCACGTTGCGAGCCCAGCCGAGCCCCGTCGGGATGACGTAATGGGAATGGGCGTTGGCCTCGTTCATGCTCGTCCCTGGGACGACGGCGATCACGATACCCCCGGCCTCGGCGCATCCTTTAGACGCGGCGGCCATAATGCCGTCTCGCCCTCCGGTCACGAGCGCCGCGCCGACCTTGGCGACGACAGCGCCGGCCTGCTCGGCGAGTCGCAGCATCGTCTCGTCGGCTTCGGAGGAGCCGATGATGGAGACTTGCGGGCGGCGGAGAGATTTCGAATTACTCATAGGCCGTATGTCTTTCTTGATATGGGTCACATGCCATTGGATATTCTCAATTCTTGCAGCTTCTTTTCGATCATCTCTCCCGCGAGCTTTGGGTCGGCTTTGCCTTGCGAGATTTGCATGATTTGGCCGCGGAGGAAGCCGGGGGCGGCCTTGGATTTTTTGGGGTTGTCGCCGAGCGCGTCGGCGACGGCTTGCGGGTTCTCGACGAAGGCTTGATCGACCCAGACAAGCGTGGCGAATTCGTCGCGGACTTGCAGAAGTCCGAGCCGCTGGGCGATCGCCATCGGAGAGTCCGCTGAATCAGGTTTTGAAGACAATTCGGTAGCGATTTGCGTCGCCGCCGTGGCGCTGACGGAACCGTTCCGTACGATCTTCGTCAGTCCTGCCACCGCGTCCGTCGATACGCCGAGCCGTCCGATCGACGTTCCCCGCGAAGATGAAAGGTTGTTCCAGATACCTACGAATTGTTTGGTGAGGAGTTTCTGGTCGGCTCCGGCCTTCAATGCCTCTTCATACAAGACGCCTGTCTGGCGGTCGGCGAGAATGACCTGGCAGTCTTTCGCGGTCATGCCAAACTGCGAGATGAACCGCCGCTCTTTGACCGACGGCAGTTCCCCGATCTCGCCTCGCAGCCTGTCCAGCCACGCCGCGTCCACGCGCACCGGCACGAGGTCGGGGTCGGGGAAGTATCGGTAGTCGTGCGACTCTTCCTTGCCGCGCTGAAATTCCGTCACCTCGCGAACGTCATCCCAGCCGAAGTTCATCTTGCCCTTCTTGGCGAGCGTGTAATCGGGATCGGCCTTCCACGTCGTCACCTGCCGGTCGATCTCGTACTGGATCGCGCTTCGCACCGAGCGGAAGCTGTTGAGGTTCTTGATCTCGCTGATCGGCGTGCGATACTCAACGCCATCCGCCGTGATCGCCACGTTCACGTTCGGCTCGAAACGCATCTGCCCCTTCTGCATGTTCGCCTCGGAGATGCCGAGGTAGCGCACCAGCCGCTGAAGCTCGACGCAGAACGCGTACGCCTCCTCCGCGTCCGCGAGGTCCGGTTTTGTCACAATCTCAAGAAGTGGCGTGCCGGCGCGGTTCAGGTCGACGCGCGTATGGTCCAACCCTTCGTGCAGGTTCTTGCCCGCGTCCTCTTCCAAGTGTGCACGGATAATGCCGATTTTCTTGAGCGTGCCGTCGGGCTTTCCGATCTCGAACGCCCCATCGGCCGAAAGCGGCAGGTCGTACTGGCTGATCTGATAATTCTTCGGCATGTCGGGGTAGTAGTAGCTCTTGCGGTCCCACTTGGTGAAGTGGGCGACCTTGCAGCCGAGGGCGAGGCCCGCCTTGATGGCGAAATCGACGGCCAAGCGATTCATGACGGGCAACGTGCCGGGCATGCCCAGACAGACCGGGCAGGTCTGGCTGTTCGGCTCCGCCGCGAACTCGACCGGACAGCGACAGAACATCTTCGTCCGCGTCGCGAGTTGGACGTGGAT
>CAYMXF010000563.1:0-1949 GCA_964393935.1 uncultured Planctomycetaceae bacterium | reverse complement strand
CATGACGCAGATTGACATGCCGACCGCCACCACCTGCCTGGTCTGCAACACGGACAACCCGCCGGAGGCGATTCTGTGCGGCGATTGCTGCGCCCCGCTGGCCCTCGTGCTGGACGCCGCCGCACAGGAGCGGGATCCCCGCATTGTCAGCGTGATCGGGGAGAGCAACGTCGGCAAGACGGTCTTTCTGGGATTCCTGCTGGACATGCTCTCGCAAAGGGCCGGCGATTTCGAGGCCGTTCCCAAGGGCGCCTACTCGATCGACCTTCAGCAGACCGTCATCAGCCACATGGCCCGCCGAACGTTCCCGCCCAAAACGCCGATGGAGGCCAACCTCTGGTACTGGGCCTACTACCAGGTCCGCCGGCACGAGCCGGGCGCGCCTTGGGTCGATCTGGTGATGCCCGACATGGCCGGCGAAACCCTCTCGGCCGAGGTGGCAACGCCCCAGTCGTTCCGGGTCATTCGCGGCCTGCTGCGCAAGTCGGCGGGGTTGATGATGTTGGTCGACGCCGCCCTGGCGGCCAATGGATCCATGCAGCCGGACTTCTCCGCCTTGAAGGTGCTCAGCTATATCGACAGCATGTACGGCGGAAAACACGATCGGAAGATTCAGACGCCGATCGCGATCGTCCTTTGCAAGGCCGACCACTGCCCGGAGTGTTTCGACAACCAGGACGATTTCGTCCGGGCCAACCTCAATCGGCTGTGGAACCTGTGCGAGAGCCGCTTTGAGAACGTGAAGTTCTTCGCCGCCAGCGTGGTGGGTTCGCTGGGCTATGGCACCAGCCCGGAAGACGAGCAGGTCGTTTCGGCGCCCCTGCACACGGCCCTGCGCGGCGTGCTCGAACCCTTTGAATGGATCATTGATGAAATATGAACGAAGCCATCTACACGACTGATCTGATCACCGCGGAGCAGGCCGTCTTCACCTCCGTACGCTCGCCGACCGGCGAAGGCTATCGGGTCATCGCCTCGAGCCCCGGTGTGCGCGGCGACGAAAAGGCGGAGATCACGCGGCGCTGTCCCTCTCACGGGGCCCTTTGCAATGAAGGACCCGGCGCCATCGGCCTGCTCGCCTACCCGCTGGGCAGCGGCCGATACTGCGTCGGCATGAGCTTCAGCGCCGGGGAGGAGCACACCGGCCGCGGCGGCTGCCGGGTCTATACGCACCTCGCCATCCTGGATCCACGCACCACCGCGCGGTTCGAGTGCAACCCCGTGTGGATGCACGCCGCCTTGCATCAGGCAGTCGGTGGTACGCCTTGCCTCGTACCGCAGTTGCGGCTGGACCCGCTGGTCTGGTCCATGTTGCCGTCCAAGTCCGGCCTTCTCTTCCACGTTCCGCACCCGACCGCCGGCCTGTTCGACGAGGAGCGGCCCGCGCAGGATCTGCGAAGCAAGCTCGACATGGCGATGCATCTGTCGCTTTCATTGATTCGCGGGGAACGCGTCCTTCTCACGGGCGCCTCCGATGAATACGGCCTGCTGCAAAAAACCCTCCTCGCGATGCCGATGAAGATTCGTCGATCGCTGGCCGTATCCGTGGGGATCCGATATTCACCCGCGCGGCAACTGCACCTGTGCTTCGCCGCCGCGGATCACGCCGAGGCCCAGAAGGCCGTCCGCGGGCAGCGCATGCGCTGGCTGGATGGCGCCAAGGCCCCGCCGCCGTCGATTACGGGCTACGAGTCGTGGGCCCGTGTGGTCCGCCGCTGGATGGAATCCGGCCGCGAGACCGAAATCGAGCGTGTGACCACCGCCTTGACCGGCGACATTTCACCGGCCAACCTTGATCGGATTGCAAACCTCTGCGCGGACATCGACGCGCTGGAAGAGGCCGACGCCGTTCGAGTTCAAGACCTCGTCGCCAAGTACGCTCGCTATTCGCCCAACGGCGAGGCCGAGACGAACCTCCTGAGGCAATTCCGCCTCCTGGCGGAGAAACA
>CAYMXF010000562.1:0-1968 GCA_964393935.1 uncultured Planctomycetaceae bacterium | reverse complement strand
GACCTTGCGCAGCGGCTGGCCGATGTATTCGGAGAGCGGGCGCATGATCCGGTTGTGCTGGTGCTGCTCCATGATGTGCGCGCACCAACCGGTGATCCGGCTGCATACGAAGATCGGCGTGAAGAGATCGATAGGGATGCCCATCTGGTAGTAGGCGTGGGCGGCCGGGTAATCGGTGTTCGGGTGGATATTTTTCTCTTTGAGCATCAGCTCCTGGAGCTTGTCGGCCATCGCGATCCAATGGCCCTGGCCGGTCTCCTTGGAAAGCTGCAACGACCATTCGCGGAGGATGCCGGCGCGGTGGTCGCCGTGCTTATAGACGCGGTGGCCGAAGCCCATGATGAGCCGCTTTTGGTCGGGATGGGCCTTGTTGTGGGCTTCGAGGTCTCGAAACCACTTCTCGACGTTTTCCGATTTGCCGATTTCGAGGAACTGGCGCATCGCCGCCTCGTTGGCCCCGCCGTGCAGCGGGCCCTTGAGCGCGCCGATCGCGCCGACGACGGCCGAGTGCAGGTCCGCCAACGTCGAGGCGATCGTCCGCGCGGTGAAGGTCGAGGCGTTGAATTCGTGCTCGGCATAAAGGATGAGCGTGCCGTCCATGACGCGGCCGGCGAGTTCGCTGCCGCGCTTGCCGGTCATCATGGCCAACAGGTTCGCGCCGTGCGTCGCGTGGGGATCGGGCGCGACGGCGGCGATGCCGGAGACGCGCTGGCACCAAAGCCCCAGCACCGCGGCGATCTGGCCGAGCAGCCGTTCGCTCTTGCGAAGGCTCGCCGCCGGGGAGTTGTCCTGCGCTTCGGGATCGTAATTCCCCAGGAGCGACACCGCCGTACGGAGCGCGTCCATCGGCGGGATTTGCTTGGGCAGATTACGGATGACCGATGCGACCTCCTCCGGCAGCTTCATCGCCTGCTGCACGCGCATGCGAAAATCGGCGAGCTGCGCCTTGGTCGGCAGTTCGCCGTGCAGCAGCGCGTGGGCCACTTCCTCGAAACAAGTGTTGTTGGCCAAGTCGGAGATGTCGTAGCCGCGATAACGCAGGCCCGTCTGCGTCACCTCGGCAATGGTCGTTTGCCCGGCGTAAATCCCCTCCAATCCCGTTTTGAATTTTTCTTCGCTCATGGTGCTTCTCTCGTAATAACGGCCCTAGAAAGATTCTATGCGGCCCGACGTGGGTCGCAAGCCAACCGGATCATCTTCATCCTTGCGGCATCCGAAGACGAGTCTCCCGCTTTGCGGGATCAAATGTGATTTCAAATCAGTCGAAAAGGCCTAAGCGACCAAACAGGCCCGGCACGTTTTCCTGATCGGCAATGGCAAAGGGCACGGCAATTTCCGACAGATTCGGAAAACGCACAGCCAATTCGTGCATCATGGCGTTTACACGTTGTTCGCCGACTCCGCCAAGCTGGATGGGGCGGCCATTCGACCAGTTGAGGCCAAGAACATCCGCGGCCGAACGCGGAAGGAGCGACACGACTGCCCCCGAATCGATACAGAGCGAGAACGTGAAAAACCCGCCGCTTGAACTCTGGATTTCCAGTTCAACGATGGGAACGTGGATCGTACCGAAATAGCGGTGTGACCGGGCGCGCCATTTGCTAATCAACTTGTGGCAGGTCCGACTCGACGTTGATTTGCTCAAGGATGTAATCGTGCTGTGGCCGCTGTCGGGCCGCTTGTTGATCGGCCTCCAACAACGAATCGCCCTCTCCGATCACTTGCCCGTCATGAACGGCGATCCACTTGCCTGGATATCGCTGGGACAACTCCAGGCCATGCTGGGCGAGCCAATCACAATCGCTTGTGTTGACCATGATTCGTCTCCTATCAACTATTATAGTCGCGAAAACGTTTCCAGAGAATATCATTATGGGGGTCGTCTTGTTGCCGCGCGGTCGATCTGTTCGAGCCCGTCGTAGTCGAGCAGATCGTATAGCTCTTTCCGCGTTTGCATCTTTGGCAGCC
>CAYMXF010000561.1:0-1969 GCA_964393935.1 uncultured Planctomycetaceae bacterium | reverse complement strand
CTACGGCGTGGACATCGACCCGCAGGCCGTCGAGGTCACTAAGCTCTCGCTCCTGCTAAAGGTCCTGGAGGGCGAAAGCGGCGAAATCCTCAACCGTCAATGGAAGCTGCTCCACGAGCGGGCCCTCCCCGACCTGGGCCGCAACGTCAAATGCGGCAATTCCCTCATCGGCCCCGACTTCTACAACGGACAGCAGTTGAGCCTCCTCGATGAAGACGAGCGGCTTGGCATCAACATATTTGACTGGGCGGCTGAGTTTCCGGCGATTATGCGGGCGGGGGGTTTCGACGCGGTCATTGGGAACCCGCCGTATGTACGAATGGAATCGTTCACATCCGTAAAGACCTACCTGAGCAAGCGCTATGAGGTCCACGAAGAGCGTGCAGACCTTTATGCCTATTTCCTGGAACGAGGCATTCAACTGCTGCAACCGAGCGGCGTTCTGGGTATGATCGTCTCCAACAAGTTCATCCGCGCCAAGTACGGACAGCCGCTCCGAAAACACCTCGGTCGGGAAGCGTCGCTCCTCATTATTGCCGATTTCGCGGGCGCTAATGTATTCGAGGGGGCGACCGTGCGAACCGTGGTCCTCATCGCGTCACGTCGGAACGACCAATTGCCGGCGCCGGTCTATGTCCCGGTCCCGCCGCCCGAATGGATAGCGCGATTCAGAGGAACCACCGCGACCGTAGCCGAATACGCTGACACGCGAGCGTACGCGCTTGACCAGGATTCCCTCGTCGGGGGCGGCTGGAGCCTGGCACGAACCAGGGAGCGTGAGCTGCTGCACAAACTCCGCTCTGTCGGAGTGCCGCTGCATCAATGGCTGGGGTCGCGAACATTATTCGGGCTGAAAACGGGGCTGAATGAAGCGTTCATCGTAGATTCCCAAACACGGGCGCGCATCGTCAAGCATGACCGTCGCGCCGCGCGCATCATTCATCCGATTCTGTTCGGCAAAGACATACGGCGCTATTCGCTCCGTCCCGGCGAACACTATGTAATCTACCTGCATCCAAATCTCGAAGTGGGGGAATATCCGGCGATCGCGCGCCACCTGGCGCCGTACCGCCGCCAACTCGAGCAACGCGCGACGAACACAAAGTGGTTTCAGCTCCAGCAGCCGGCCGTAAGCCTTCTTACGATTGCCGCGAAATCCAAGATCGTATACCCGATTATTGCCTCGGAGTGTCGCTTTACCCTCGATCGAGATCGCTTTCTGATTAACGACAAAGCCTTCGTCATCCCAACGGACCGAATCGAATTGCTTGCCCTGCTGAACTCTCGGCTGGCGAATTTCTACTTCTCGCAAGTATGTGCCGCCCTCGAAGGCCCGAGAGAGCGCTACTTGGAGTTCAGGGCCCAGTATGTCGACGTTTTTCCCATTGCAGCGAGGCTCGAAGAGTATTTAGATGAGCTTCGATGCCGAGCGGCTCAGCAGTTGGAGCTACACGAAGCTTTGCCGCGCTTTCGCACAGCTCACGAGAAAGACGCGCTACAACGCCAGATCGACGCCACCGACCGCCAGATCGACCGGCTGGTCTACGACCTCTACGGCCTGACCGACGACGAAATCCGAATCGTGGAGGAGGTGGACACCGAGTGAGGCTTCCGAAAGGCGAGAATGCGGTCATCGATGAGGTCAAGCTCACGGAGTATTGCCTCAACCCTAACCACCCAAGAGGACGTCACAAGGCACGCGTGTTTGCCGCGGCGCTCGGGCTTACCGCTGATAACGTCGCGACCTTGGCCTACGGCCTGCGGGCTGCCGCTAAAAATGGCGACGCCCGTCGGGGGGAGAAGGATGGATTTGGGCAGCGGTACGTGATAGACTTTGAATTGCAGGGACCAGGCGGATCAGCCCGCGTTCGGAGCGTGTGGATCGTACGCGCCGGTGAGGCTTTTCCGCGGTTAACGAGTTGTTATGTACTATGAGAGACTGCAATGTCCGAGAACGGTACTATCGAAT
>CAYMXF010000560.1:0-1977 GCA_964393935.1 uncultured Planctomycetaceae bacterium | reverse complement strand
AGGGCCGGGCGATCCGCTGTTCGAAACCGCCAATGCCGCCGGCCGGCCGCTTGGCCCCGCCGGCCGCCGCGCCGGGACGGTCATGGGCTCCTTCGTCCATCTGATCGATCGCACCTGAAGCGCCCCGCCGTCCCGTTCTCCGCTCCGCGCCCGCATCCAGCGCCTTGAATGCATATGCAATAAGACTCGATTACCCCTTTGGGGCATGCGTGCGGAGCGTGATACGATTTTTTCTGTGGGGGCTCATCTGCGGAAATTGGTGGACAGGGCGCGGCTCCAATGGGTGGTCATACGCCGCTCTTGGGCTCGTTGGTTTTTCTTGGGGTGGGCGGTCGTAGGTTCATACGACACATTTGTCTCCCAGTTTTTCCCCAAGAGCGTTCAGGAATACGTCCCGAATCTTTATGAGATTGTCTCGTTCTTATCGCCGGGTTGGTCTCTAACGACGTGGGCAATTATTGGGCTTGCCATAATCAATCTTGCCACTTTGGAATTTGCCTTTCGCCAGAATCGAAAAACGGCAATTGAGGATGCAAAGGCAGCCACCACAAATGAAAACAGCACGATCCCCTATTCCCAGTGGAGTCAGCTAAAGCAGATCGACATGGCGACAGCTGCCGCAATTTATGCTGGGACAAGAGACGATAACGACGTGAACAGACACCTTCGGTTCAGAGAATTGAAGCAGGCGGCGGCAGAGAAAAAACTGGATGTAATTAATATGAATGGCCCCAAACCCAACATAAGAACCACAGTCACACCTGCTGCTCTAAAGAGATACTTTGATTCACTGAAGAAACCCGAGTGATTCATTAACCCGCCGAGAAGATCACACTATTTCGCTATGGACCCAAATCTCGATGTGGAGCGCAAGCAAAAGCGCCCAAACGAATTCGCCATCTTGCCGGACCTGAAGCTCGACGGTCCGAATCCAGCACGGCGGCCCAAGCGACTGCTTCACGAAATGGCAATGAACCAGGGAAGGCCGGAATAGCCCCGATATCGGGCTACCTTGCGTCGTTCTCCACGTCGATGCGCAGTTTGGCGCCCAACGCCCTGAACGCTTGCTCGATCAAGTCGAACCGCGTGCCATGCCGCAGATCGAGCACCCGATCGACCTGCGGCCGGTGCCAATGAAGGCTCTTGGCCAAAGCGTTCTTGCTGATGCCCCGCTCGAGCATCCTCCGATACAGAAGAATCTTCGCCGTGGCCAGCGCCGGGAGCACGACCCGATATTTTCCGTTTGATGGCGCAGGAATCGCTTCGCGATCCGCCATTCGAGCGGCGATCGCCGCCTCGATGGCGTCGCGAGCGTGGCGAAGCGCGTCCTCGATATCCTCCCCGAACGTCGTGACTTCGGGGAGGCTGGGGCAGGTGACCAGATAGGTCCCGTTATCGTCCTTCGCGAGCTTGATCGGATAAGCCAGCATTTCAGTCCTTCAGGTTGAGGTCCTTCCTGATTTTGTTCACCAGTCCGCCGCCAAGCTCCTTCTTTCCGTGCATCGGTAACTGCGTCTTTCGACCCTCCCGGTGGACCGTCAGGTGACCGCTTCCGCCCTTATGGGTCGCGAACGTGCAACCGCGCGCTTTTGGCCAGCGCTTGAGTTCGTTCGAATTCATCGAAGATATAGCAAACAGATGTGTTGCATGCAACAAATCTGTTACTCCTACTAGGGTTGTACATGCGGCGGACTATTAGCTTCGGATGGAATCCGATCAAGCGGATCGCACCCAACGATTTCTCGATTGGGTATCCACAGGAAACCCGGCACCATGAATCGCCAAACGTGTCGCAGACTGGAACCGGACTCAGGGCCCCGCCTGAATCGGTCGGCTGCCCGTCTTTCCCGATCGCGAACAGATCCTGCGCTGTGTACACATTCGCAATAAGATTCTTGCTGCGACGCGGTAGAGGTGTGTAGTCTTGGTGCCCCAACAACATCTGGGGTCCGGGCGCTTTGTTTCTCTATCAATTGT
>CAYMXF010000559.1:0-1979 GCA_964393935.1 uncultured Planctomycetaceae bacterium | reverse complement strand
GGACCGCACCCGCCGCTACGACACCGCCGTCGGGTTGGCGGACGACATTCAGCGGCACCTATCCGATGAGCCGGTGCAGGCGCGGCCGCCGACGCTCGCCTACCGCACGAGAAAGTTCGTGCGGCGAAATAAGATCGCGGTGCTGGCCGCCTCGGCGATTGCCGCCGCGATTCTGCTGGGTCTGGCATTGGCGACGGTCGGCTTCATCCAGGCCCGTCGCCAGACGGAGATCGCCCGCAAAGAAGCGGCTCGTAGCCGACAGACGGCGCAGTTCCTGACGGACATGCTGCAAGGCGTCGGTCCGAGCGTCGCCCGCGGCCGTGACACGACGATGTTGCGCGAGATCGTCGACAAGACCGTTGAGCGTATCGACAAGGACCTGGCGGACCAGCCTGAAGTGCAGATCGAGCTACGTCTCACTCTGGCGCAGGTCTATCTTGAATTGCAGCTCTATAAGAAAGCGGAGGAGACGGCGCGCGAGACACTGCGTCTGGCTCGCACTCATTTAGGCGAGGAGAACCTGGCGGTGGCTGACTCGCTCGGCCAGCTCGGCCGCGCGCTGTTTTTCCTTCGCGCCATGGCCGAAGCCGAGACAGTGACCCGTCAGGCCATTGCCCTGCAAAGAAGAATGCGTGGCGAGAACAGCGCACAGGAAGCTGACTCGCTCTGCTATCTGGCTGACATCCTACGTCGCGGATGGACCTTTCGGCCAGACGACCGAACGAAACTCACCGAAGCCGAAAGCGTGGCTCGCGCGGGCTTGGAGATTCGCAGGAGACGTTTCGGCAACGAGAGCGACGAAACCGCCTGGGCGCTTCTCACCTTGGCCCTTGTGTTCAGGGAAGAAGGCAAACTTGCAGAGTCCGAAGCCGCCATCCGCGAGACCATCGCCATACACCAGAGAATTTATGGTGACGTGCATCCGCACACTGCTTACTGCCGCAAGACGCTCGGCGTCGTGTTGTCTGACCAAGGTAAGTTCGAGGAAGCGGAGGATTGCTTTCGCAGCTCGCTGGAGATAATGGAAAAAATGGACGGCAAGGGGAAATTGTCGCAAGCCGATACGCATTTCAATCTCGGCAACGTCCTCCGCGAGCGCGGCAATCTGGATGAAGCAGAAACTCACTACCGTGAGGCGGTGGCGATTGGGACAAAAGAAATCGGCGCGGACCATCGGGACCTGACTGGTTTCCTCGCTGCTTTAGCCGGTGTGCTTGCCCAGCAAGGTAAGCTCACCGAAGCGCGCCAACGAAGCGAGGAAGCCGTCGACATCTGTCAACGTCACCCCAACGAAGTCCCTCGCTGGGCGCAGGATCGCGCGTTCAGGGCGCTGAGAGACGTGTTGACGGAACTCGGCGACAGCGCGGCGCTGGAAGCCCTGGCTAAGCAATTGATCAACCACGCCGAGCTTGCCGGCAATGCCGACCAGCTCGCCGCCGCTTATGCCGGGGCGATTCCTCTGTTGATGGCCGGCGGCCGGCGGAACGAGGCCGAAGACCTTTGCCGCAAACTTCTGGCGTTGGCGCCCAACAACGGCATGGCCGACAATAACGTCGCATGGTTTCTGGCGACGGCCGAGAATCCGGCCTATCGCGAGCCGGCATTGGCGGTCGAGCTGGCGATAAGGGCCGTCGAATTGAATCCGAAGGCAGGCTCCTGGTGGAACACGCTCGGTGCGGCCCATTACCGCGCCGGCGAATGGCAGCCCGCCCTTGAGGCGTTCGGGAAGTCGATGGAGCTGCGAAAGGGAGGCGATGCGCACGACTGGTTCTTCCTGGCCATGACGCACTGGAAACTCGGCGACCGCGCCGAGGCCCGCAAGTGGTACGACCAGGCCGTCGCCTGGATGTACAGGAACCTGCCGAACAACGAGGAACTCCGCCGCTTCCGCGCCGAGGCCGGCGAATTGATTGCCGAGCCCTCCCCCGCCACGCAGCCGTAATCCTATCTGTTGATAGCGACTCCGCTTGCGACAATCC
>CAYMXF010000558.1:0-1989 GCA_964393935.1 uncultured Planctomycetaceae bacterium | reverse complement strand
ACCGGCCGGCTACTACGATTCCGCCGTCGGCCTGACCGGCGCGCCGCTCAAGGCCACCTTGAACGACATCATCGACGGACACACGTCGATCTCTTATTCCAACCGCGAGGGGCCTATCGAAGCACTCGACCAGGACCCCAACAATTCTGCCAACGTCCTGGAAGTTTATTCTGGCTTCTCCGTCCCCAAGACCGACTTCCTGCCCGGAAACACCCCCGCCAACACCGAGCATCTATGGTGCAACGCCTTCGGTATCGACGACACCAACCCCGCGTACGGCGATTTCAACAACCTGCGCCCCTGCGACGAAACCGTAAACACAGCCCGCGGTAATAAGTACTACGACGACGGCGGCGGCGTGGCCCACGCCGAAGCGCCGCTTTGTCACTCCACCGCCGTCTCGTGGGAAGCCCGCCCGATCGAAAAGGGCGACCTCGCCCGATCGATGTTTTACATGGATACGCGCTACGAAGGCGATCCGTCGGACGGCTTCGCGCGAAACCTCACGCTCGTCGACGATACGTCGCTGATCACCACGACCAGCAACAACTTCGGCAAGCTCTCCACGCTCGTCCTCTGGAGCTACACCGACCCCGTGAGCACCGAGGAGCAGATTCGCAACCACACGATCTACACGACCTACCAGCACAACCGCAATCCGTTCGTCGACCACCCCGAATACGTCTGGGCGATCTGGGGCCCGACGCCAAACGACTCCCGGCTCTACCTCGGCGCGATCGAGCCGGGCGACGGAGCTTCCGCGATCGCCGTCGATCTGGGCGATGTCATCAAGGACGGCCCGCTGCCCGGTTCGCAAAGCGTCACGTTAAACAAATCGGGCGCGAATCCGACGACGTACGATGTGACACTGACCGGTCAGGCGACGTCGACCGCGGCGGGCACGCGACAAACGTTCCTGGGCGGCGTGCAGAGCCGCTCCATCTCTGTCGGCCTCTCCGCTTCCACGGCAACCGCCGGTTTGTTGACGGGCAGCGTTACGGTCGACAATACCGACCTGACATCGTTCGGCACAGGCCAAGGCTCGGCCGACGGCAACGATGTCGCAAACGTCTCGCTCCGCGTGCTCGATCATGCCGACGCATCGTTCGACAGCCCGGCCGACCAGAACACCCTCACCATCGACTTCGGCAGCGTCGCGGTCGGCACCGGCCTGCACACGCTCAACTTTACGATCTACAATTTGGAATCGACCCCCGCCTTCACCGCCGGTCTCGATTTGGATTCGGTCATCGGCGCAGGCGACCTGGACGTGTTGACGACGGACCTGGCGCCGCAAAGCAACCTTGACGCCGGCGACAGTCAAGGTTTCTCGGCATCGCTCAGCTCAAACTCGCTCGGGAGCTTCTCGGCGACCTACACGATCAGCCTCTCGGATCAGAATTTGCCGGGAGCGCAGCCGACGGCGGATCTCGTCCTTACGCTGGTCGGCGAAGTGATCGCGCCACCGTGTATCGCCGCCGACACGAACTGCGATCAGGTCGTGTCGTTCGACGACGTTGGGTCTTTCGTGAATACTTTGCTCGAAGTCGCCTCGCCCTGCTCAGCCTGCGCCGCCGACACCAACGGCGACACCCTACTGAACGCCGCCGACATCCAACCCTTCGTGGGGGCCATCCCGGGACTCTGAAGCCATCCCTTCTTGTCAGTAGTTCGTCGTTTCTGATAGGATTCATATCTTTTCGGCCGCCGGTTCTAATCCGGCCGACGGTGGTTCATGTCCTGGCGAGCCTGGATACTCACCGCTTGGGCGGGCGTTGTCTTCACCCTCACGACGCTCCTGCTATCCAACCCCGGGGACGACCGTTCCGTCCCGCGCGCAGCCTCCGAGTCCTTGCCGTCCATCCTTCAACTACTCACGTTACCCATCATCCGATCGCAACCGGCGGACGTTCGACAATTCGTCCTGCCGATCAGCTTGGCCGGGCTGCTCCTCATCTTCGCCGCGCTCCCCGCGAACACCCCGCCGAA
>CAYMXF010000557.1:0-1994 GCA_964393935.1 uncultured Planctomycetaceae bacterium | reverse complement strand
AAAAGGTCATCATCCGCGAAAACCTCTTCCGCTGGACGACCTGGGAGATCACCGAAAAAAGCGCCCCGTTCGAGAAGATCGACGCCCGAACGATCCACTTCGAAGTGACCGTCCCGCCGGACGGGGAGAAGACGGTGACGTACACGGTGCGGTATACGTGGTAGCACTGCAAAACGTCGAAATGTCGAAACATGACGATAATGCTACCGGGATACTTTCCGTCATGAGTCGCTTGCGTTGAATACAACGAGGATCGTCGTGGCTGCCAAGAGTTTCGCTGGAGCATTCACAAGATGGGCCGGTCTCATCGCGTGCGCCGCCATTCTGGCGCTGTGGGTATTCAGCCTCGCGCAATGGCGATCACAGTCGTATTATGCTACGTCCAATGGAGCACTAATCTATTCCGGATGGTCGCTCGGCAACGGTGTGCTCGTACTGTCTAGGCTTCCAGATTTACAAGCCTGCGGGACCGAAATTGACGACCTTCCGAAGTTTGCTGCGAGAAGCGTTAATTATGGATTGATAATGCCTCAGTGGCATGTGGGTTGGGAAAGTCAGGCTGGACTCGGTCCCATTGGTCAAATCCTTCTTCCCCTCTGGTGTCCATTCGTGATCGTAGCCGCTTCGACGGGCTTTCTTTGGGCGAAGCGACGACGCAAACGCCCCGGCTTCTGTGCAAGATGCGGATACAACCTTGTTGGAAACGTAAGCGGTCGCTGCCCGGAGTGCGGCACGTCGCTTCGTCTGTAAGCTCTTGGACATTTTCGAGTAGTTCGTCTGCAACGATCAGTCCTTTCCAGGAAACAATACATTCAGAGCTATTTCTGAAGCTCGCTCGACGATGATTTCGCGGGGGAGGCGGCGGTTGGTGCAGACTCGCCACGATCCATTTGATGTCTTGTTCTGGCGATGAGGCGGGCGAGGCGGAGGATGTCGTTGTCACCGGCGGCCTTGTCGAGATCGCGGTGGGCATCGAGTCTTTCCTTTTGCATGTCGAGGCGCTTTTTGGACAGCTCGATCGTACAGGCCATCCGGTAGGTGTCCATCATTCGCTTGAGCACGGAGACATCGACCCCGTCGTCGAGGGCGTTGTCGAGCATCCGCGAGGCGAGGATGCGCGGGAGCATTCCGGCGGTGTCCTCCTTTTCCTCCAGCGTATGGTTCATTTCAAAGAGGGCGGCGAAGCGCTTTATCTTTCGTGCCCAGTAGTAGAAGGCGGTGTAGCTGACGCCCTTGTCGTCGAGGGCGAAGAAGTCGAAGACCTCGCGGAGGGTCGGGGGGTGACGGTTGATGAGGGCCTGGACGATTTGTTTTCTGAAACCGGGCTCGGTCTTGGCGAGGATGGTCGAGCGGCTCTCCATTTTGTCGATGGCTTCGCAGAGATCGGCGATGGTTTCCGGCATGGCACAGCCCTTTCGATTGAAAAAAAAAACGAAGTACCCTGAATTAGGCTGAATTTCGTGAATTTTACTTGGTCGCGCGCGGAGTCTCCGATTGCCGAGCCCTAAGCCGAAAGCTGTAAGCCATCAGCCAACTGTCTTCGGAGAGCGGGCGTCGGAGTCTTTTGTTTCTCTCCACCCACTATCCTTGCTCAGCGCACGGGTTCGGCGGGGAAAATCGGCGGCAATAAACTCAAGTGGAGGATGGCGAAGGGGTTAGGACGTGCGATTTTTTTGGAAAAGGCGTGAGACTTGAGACTTGAGGGCGGGGCTCGCGCAGGGCCAAGGGTCCCCGTTCTTGCGGCGATGGTCGTTGAGGCCGTCGTAAAGCGTTTGGGAACCTCGATCCATTCGAATGGTCCGCGACGCTCCCGCACGGTTGCGGCTTTGACAGGCCACTGATTCGGGATCTTCTTTAGCCGAGGCGTCGTGATAGAATGCGGCCGTTGATACACAAAATGTGATACGTGGCCATGGTTCAATATGTCAAGAAGATTCTCACGGGCCAATTCGAGGCGGCGCTCTCGATGTTGAACGATTGCGTCGAGCAATGTC
>CAYMXF010000556.1:0-2017 GCA_964393935.1 uncultured Planctomycetaceae bacterium | reverse complement strand
GCCGCGATGAACGCGGACAACAACATCCGCCTCGATCAAGCGAAGATCATTCTCACCGGCGGCATGGAGAGCATGTCCAACGCGCCCTATTACGTTCGCGGCACGCGGACCGGCGCGGTCAAGTTCGGCCACATCACGATGGAAGACGGCATGATCGCCGACGGCCTGACCTGCCCGTTTGAAAAATGGGGCATGGGCAACGCGGCGGAGTATACGGCGAAGAAATACAACATCTCGCGAGAGGATCAGGACGCTTTCGCCCTGGAGAGCCATCATCGCGCGGCCGCGGCGCAGAAGGCCGGTCATTTCAAAAAGACCATCGCCCCCATTGAAGTCCCCGGCAAGAAGGGCCCGACCATTTTTTCCGAGGATGAGTCGATTCGCCCGGAAGTGACGCTCGCGGACCTTCAGAAATTGAAGCCGGCGTTTGACAAGGACGGTACCGTCACCGCGGGTAACTCCTCGCAATTGACGGATGGGGCGGCCATGGCCCTCTTGGCCAGCGAGGACGAGGCCGCCAAGCGCGGCTGGCCGGTTCGCGCGAAGATCGTCGCCCATACGACGTTCGGCGTGCCGCCCAAGGAGTTGTTCATCGCGCCGGTGGGTGCCGTTCGACAGCTTGTGGACAAGGCCGGTTTGAAAATCAAGGACATCGATCTGTTCGAAATCAACGAGGCCTTCGCGTCGCAAATGCTTGCGTGCATGCGACAACTTGAGATTTCGCAGGACCGGGTCAACATCCTCGGGGGCGCGATCGCGCTGGGGCACCCGATCGGATGCAGCGGCACGCGCGTGCTGACCACTCTGATCGATGCGATGGAATCGCGCGGCGTAAAGCGCGGCATCGCGACACTCTGCCTCGGCGGCGGCAACGCCGTGGCGATGCTCATTGAGAGATAACGTCGCGGGTAATAGTGCAACATGGCGATTGAATCGGCACTCATCATCGGTACTGGCACCATGGGCCGCGGCATCGCGCAAGTTGCCGCGACTGCGGGCCTGACGACGTACATTTACGACGTCAGCGCTGAGCAAGTGAAGAAGGCACAGGCCGAGATCGACAAGAGCCTCGCCAAGCTTGTCGAAAAGGGCAAGCTCCCGGCGGACAAGGCCGGCAGCGCCAAGGCCAATTTGAAAGTGTGCTCCTCGCTCGACGAAATCGCCTGGCCGAAGATCGGCATCGTCATCGAAGCGATCTTCGAAAACTTCGATGCCAAGACCTCGCTTTACAAACAAGTTCAACCGCGCCTGCCCGCCAGCGCGATCCTCGCCAGCAACACCAGCAGCATCAGCATCACTAAGCTCGCGGCGGCGACGGACCGCCCGGCGAAGTTCATCGGCATGCACTTTTTCAACCCCGTGCCGCTCATGTCGCTCGTCGAGGTGATTCGCGGCCTCCAAACCGATGACGCGACCATCGAGTCCGTCGAGTCGCTCGCCAAGCGGATGGGCAAAAACCCGCTCCGCTGCAACGACATGCCCGGCTTCGTGAGCAATCGCGTGCTCATGCCGATGATCAACGAGGCGGCCTTCGCGCTGATGGAAAACGTGGCCGACGCGACGACCATCGACGAGATCATGAAGCAAGGCTGCAACTTCCCGATGGGCCCGCTCGCGCTGGCGGACTTCATCGGCGTGGACGTATGCCTTAATATATTGGAAGTGCTTTACCGCGACCTGGGCGATCCGAAGTTCCGGCCGTGTCCGCTCTTGAAAAAGATGGTGGACGCAGGCTGGCTCGGCCGAAAGTCAGGCCGCGGTTTTCATGTTTATTCGTCATAAGGCGACCGGCGCCTGGCCGCGCGTTCGCGCGGCGAGCATCTTCGCATTCTGCGAGCCGGGCCTCTGGAGAGAGAAGTGATATCGAGAGGGCTGGCGAAATGAGTAACACCGAGATTCGGTACGAGACCAATGGACAGATCGGCCGCGTCACTTTCAACAGTGAAAGCGGCATTAACCTGCTTTCCGTGCCGGTCATGGCGGCGGTGGAGGCGCGGCTCGACGAGATTGCTCGCCA
>CAYMXF010000555.1:0-2024 GCA_964393935.1 uncultured Planctomycetaceae bacterium | reverse complement strand
ACCACCGGCAGGTAACCATACATCGTCACGCTGCCCGTCGTGCGCAAAAAGAGATCGCCAAGCGCCGGGAAGATTTGCACCGGCGGCTGGCCCGGTTTGGGGGCGATGCCGGCTGTCGTGTTATGAAGATACCAAGTGACAATCATCGTCGCCAAAACCCACAGCACGGCGGCCAACGCGCCCCATTTGTTGCTGCGCTTCCAGAAAAGCGCCGCCACCATCACGGGCGCGAGCGCCGCAAAACCCGTGAAGGCAAAGCGCACCGCGAGTTCAAAAATGCCCGCCTTGTCCTTCAGCTTCAGCGCGATCAAATATGCCACGAGCGTTACGCCGACCACGAACACCCGCCCAGTCCATACCTGCGCCTTTTCGCCAAAGCGTTCCTTGCCCCCGTAGTAAGCGAAAATGTCTTCGGTGAACATTGTGCACAACGCTAGAATCTGACTGTCCGACGCCATCACGCAAGCCATGATCGCGGCGCCGAGCACGCCGGCGAGCAACGTGCCAGTGTTCGCGGTCAGCAAGCGCAGGATGACATCGTCCGACTCGCCGGGTCGCAAGCCGGGAAACTGGGTCGCCGCCACCACGCCGAGGAACACGCTCGGCAGCCACAGCAGCAGGATGCAGATCGGATAGAAGATCACGGTCTTCTTGAAGGACGACGCTTTCTTCGCGGTCATGCACATGATCGCCACGTGCGGAAACATGATCGAAGAGAGCGGGATGAAGGCGTAGCTGAAGAACTCGGCCATCGGAATTTTCTGACGCGTGAGCAGTGGTGCGGTCGCCGGATTCTCCGTGAGGCGATGCATGACTTGATCGAAACCGCCGAGATGTTTCCCGATCAACACAAAGGCAATCGAGCCAAAGCAAAGAAACATCAGCGTCTGAAAGGTATTCACCCATGCCGTCCCGCGCATACCGCCAAAAAAAACGTAACTCATCACGACCAGCGCCACGATAGCGCCGCCCGCCCAATACGGGATCTTGCCGCCGCTGATCGCCTGCAAGGTCTGTCCACCGCCCATTACGCCGATGATGATGTAGGGGACGAGCATCGCCGCCGTGAGCGCGAAGATGAGCGTGCCGATGAAGGAACATTCCCAGCGATCACGCAGGAACTGGACTTGAGTCATGTGCCCGAACTTTTTTCCCAGCGCCCAAAGCCGCGTTCCGATAAAAAAGATCGTCAAAGGAATAACAAACGCAGAAGACGAGGCGAGCAGGCCGAACACCCCAATGCCGCGATGATACGCCAGGCCCGACGCACCGAGTATGGAGAATGCCGTCATGTTCGTGCCGAACAACGCGAACAGGAAGATGTATTGCCCGAGCGAACGGCTCGCCAGAAAGTAATCCTCGCCGGATGTCCTGCCTTTGCGGAAAGCGAAGATGCCGATGTAGAGGACGATCCCCAGATAAACGAAGACGACGATGGCGGGCGTCATGGTTTCCGCGTTTTGGTTTCGTCTTCGAGTTTGGACTCGATGCGGTCAAGGTCGCTCGGCCACGCGAATTTGACCAGCAGCGCCATCATGATCGCGGCGAGGACCGCATAGCCGGCGTGATATGCCAGACCGACGGGCAGAAAACCAAACGCGAGCGGCTCGGCGTTCTTCCAGTTCCAGAAATCCTGGTGCAGGAGGAAAACCACGAGGACCATCGAGCTTAAAAACAGTTTCTTGAACATGCGGTCAGCGGCGTATTCAGTTTCGGGACGCCGTGCCGGCCCTCACCCATCCGATGGGAGAGGGAGAATCTTTCTCAGTTTCATCCGATGACGAACGGCGGAGAGAGGCTCGGTGGTCCTGGAGAAAGGTCGCGTGGGAAACAGCTATTCCCTCTCTCCGGGGGAGAGGGTCGGCGTGAGGGCGAGCGTTCATGTCACTTTTCCTCCGCCGTGTCTTTTGGTTCCGGCAGCAGGAACGTCAGCGCCAGCGCGATGACGAAGACGGACGTGCCGACGATACCCGCGGCGAGGGCGACCTGATCGAACGTCGTCTTTCCGCCGACCATCGGCGCGA
>CAYMXF010000554.1:0-2028 GCA_964393935.1 uncultured Planctomycetaceae bacterium | reverse complement strand
AATTTCCGGCAAGGGTCAAGCCGGACGCACGGCAAATCAACGTGATATGCGGCGGATGCGGGTGAAGCCGCTGGCCGCCGCAAGATCCCCGTCCGGTCGTCATCCCGAACGCCGTCGCGAACCTAACACCCTCGCCGCATTCGACGGGACTCGACCAATGGAAACCCCCCGCTGGACCCGGGATAGTTCGTTTCCACCCATGCTGGTCCGGATTTGAATGTCATGTCTGCCCGCGCTTACTGTCGACGACCGTCGATCCCGATCGGCCGGGCCTGCTGCCACCCAAGGGCGTGCGGCGCGTGATCCTGCTTGCCGATGCCGATGCCGACGGCGATGCGGCGTTGGGCGCTGCGCTGTTGCAATGCGCCGCGCGGCGCTACGAGGAGGGCGGCATGAGCCAATTAGGCCAAGCGTAGGTCGCTGATGACCTTCTCCAATACGTTCGCAACGCTTTCTGCCGCGTCGATCGCGCGAATTCTGACACCATCGTCGGAATTGATGATCTTCCCGACTTGAGCCGCCGTGTAGATCGACGGAGGTATGCCTTGTTCGGCAGAGACCGTGTGGGCCGTCCCGCTCGTTGTCGTCTGCTGTTCTTCCCCGGGTTTCGCGCTGCCGTGTTTTCCCTCGGTAGTTGGCGGGCGCAATCTATCCAGATCGGGCGCGCGAACTTTCATGCAGCGATAAAACCAATTTTCCTTGCTTTCGTTCGGCCCTCTCGATGGAGCATTGAGCCGCGCCCGCACGATGTCTTCGCCGAGGCCGAGCCGATCGATTTCCTTCCATATCCATTCCGACAGGTGCCATGCGTCCAGCATGGCGTTCTGCGTGAAATCGAGAGCGCGCTCGACGTCGGTCTCATGGCGCGCGTCGGCAATCTCGCGGTGAAGTTTGGCGAGTTTATCGGCCGCGGTTTTGCGGTCGAAGGTGTTGCGCGGCGCGTCGGACATGGCGCCGCCTCACGCTCTTTTCTTATCGCCACCGTGCGCCGCAGCGCCACGCGGGGTCCGCTTTGCCCCGATGCCGAAGGCCGCTTTGGTCGTCGTTCCACCAGTCCGCGATTTGATGCCACCAGCGATCCTGATCCGCTCGAGCGTTTTCAGCATGGCGGGGTGTCGGTCGAGCAGACGCAGGAGATTTGCCATCGCGTCGGAGATAACGGCGTCGCCCTTCTCGTATTTGTGAAAGGCGTTGATGCCGCCGCCCAGGACCTTTCCCGCCTCGCGCTGCGAAAGTTTCAGCTTGGCACGAATGCGCGCCACCTCGGCCGGCGGCAGGACGTTTTCGGCTTCGGCCTTGAGCGTCGCCAGCGCGCGGTCGCGAACATCCATGTCGGCATCGTCGAAGAATCCTTCGCCGCACGCCTGACACCACAGGCCAGGTTGATCGTAGGTAAGAACGTGTCCGCGATATTCCATGCGCCGGACTCGGGTCTCGCGCTTCAGCGATCCATTGCCGCACGAAGAGCATCGCGTGATCATGGGACGGTCGGTCATGGGTCATTTCTCCTTGAAACTCGTCAAAAGATACGTGTCGTTCGCGATTCGGTGGAATTTCACGTAGATGGTCCGTTCGCCGTAGGGCAAATGATAGACATCCATCATCAAGCTCGGCACGGCGACCGACGGCTCGCTCTTGTAAAAGTGCTCCGGCTTCAATCCGCCAAGCGCAAGACGAATATCGGCCTTGCTCATCCCCAAACCATCGGCACCGTTCGCAGCGGCGTTGGTAATCACCAGTTTGCCGTCCATGAAGCCAGAAAGGCTGTTGCTTGGCGCAGCCTTGGAGGACTTGGCAAACCGTTTGGGCCGATAGGAAGTGGTATTGCTCATACTATAATATGCACCCTTTAAGGGTGCGATAGAAGGATAATCGGCAGTTTCACGTAGATGTGAAAAATAGTGAATTATCAATCTCCAATGTGGACAACAGGGGCTCCAATTATTGGAATGGCCGATAACGCATCGACGCGAGCTGATCGTCGAACTTTTTGCTGGATTTGGGGGAAGAGAATCTAAGAAGCGGCCA
>CAYMXF010000553.1:0-2029 GCA_964393935.1 uncultured Planctomycetaceae bacterium | reverse complement strand
CCGACGAGGTGCGATTCGAGGATTTCGTCCACGTCCTCCATCTTCACGAAGCCGTACCAGACCGCTTCGGGATAGACGACGATCGTCACGCCGTGCTCGCACTGGTCGAGGCAGCCGGCGATGTTCACGCGGATGCGGCGCTTGAGACCGCGCTGCTCGACCAACTCCTTGAGCCGCTCGCGGATGGCGACGGAACCTTTTGCCGAGCAGCAACCGCGCGGATGCCCCTCGGCGCGGGTGTTGGTGCAGACGAAGACGTGCTTTTCAAAAGCGGCCATGATCCACCGTGTGAATTGTAGAGAGAATGATAGCGAGGACCCGCTGGATCACAACGCGGCAGGACGTTCTTGCCTCGACCCAAGGGTGCAAATGTTTGCGAGTCCCCAGCCGCGCGGTTATACCTTGCCGCTCACGACCACCGGCAACCGCGATGGTCGCCAAAAACGGAACCCATCGATGTCGCAGCCCGCCCCGGCTCCCGATTCCGCACCAATCACGCATCCGCCGGGTTACCGACTGCGCCGCGGACAAAACTGGTTATTTCTGGGCCTTACATACGCGTCCTATTACTTGTGCCGGTACAACCTCAGCCCGGTTGCGCCGGAGCTAATGCGCGATTTGCATCTGACGCCGAAGGACTACGGCTGGATTCGGACCGGCCGCGATGGCTCCTATGCCATCGGTCAGATGATCAACGGCCTCTTTACTGATCGTCTCGGCGGCAAAAAGGCCATGACCATCGGCGCGATCGGGACGATCGTTCTAAACCTGGCGTTCGGGCTGACGGCGTGGTCCTCCATCGGCCTCATGCTGCCGATCCTGATCTTCATTCGATCCGCGGATGGGTATTTCCAGGCCTTCGGTGCTCCCGGATTCATCAAGATCAACACGGCTTGGTTTCGCCGGAAGGAGCGCGGCGCGTTCGCCGGCATATTCGGAGGGATGATCAATTTAGGAGCGGCCGGCGCACCGCAAGTCGCGAAACTTATCAGCGCCGGCGTCGTTGTCCCCTTGCTCTTCTTTACCCTTACGATCCCAAAAGACTGGCGATACGTGTTCATACTGCCCCCGATCGTCGTCGCGGTGGTCATTCTCCTGATGAATTATTTCGTGAAAGAGACCCCAGAGGAAGCGGGGTACAACATCAAACATGATGAAAGCGGACCCTTATCCGCCGATTTCGAGGAAAAAATTCGGCTTCGCGACGTTTTTCGCAAGATCGCATCGAACAGGATCGTTTGGATTGTGGCGGGGGCTTATTTCTGCACCGGCTTCGTCCGCAGCGCCATCGAAGGCTGGTGGGCGACGTACCTTGAGGATGCCTGGGCGGCGGGAAAGCAGAGTCGTGAGTACGACCTTTTCAGTTGGGGACTGCCCATTACGGCAACGCTGGGGTCGTTATGTTCAGGATACGTTTCCGATCGTTTTTTTGGGGGGAAGCGCGCTCCCGTGGCGGTATTCCTTTACTTGGCTCAAGTGGTGTTGATCATCGCTGCCCTCATGATGCCGCAAGCCGGCGGTCATGGCTCGGCGATGCTGGCCGTGGTGCTCGTCATCGGGATCGCAATGGCCTGCAATTCGACACACTCGATCCTTGGCACCGCTGCAGCGATGGACTTGGGCGGACGAAAGATGGCAGGCTGTTCGTCGGGGATCATCGATTCCTTTCAATACTATGGGGGGATGCTTTCGGGATATGGGCTCGGAAAACTCTTTGAACTCTCCTTTCAGACTCCCGTGCGAGCAACCGAGGCCGCCGGCATCGCATCGGTGGGTGCAACGTCCGGTAGGATCCCTGTGAATGTCACCGTTTGGTTCGGTTCGATGCTTCCCTTTGGTATCCTTGGAACCGTGCTGATGGGCTATCTTTGGCTCCGGCACCGGGGAACCGACACGCGGGGGACCTAACCCGGCCGCCGTGGGTCGGTCATATAATTAGAACGATGAAATCCTTCCGATCCAGCGGGGCGCGTCTCGGGGCCATCAGCCTGGCGCTTGTGGCCGCAACCGCTCCGCTTGCACGGGCCGA
>CAYMXF010000552.1:0-2033 GCA_964393935.1 uncultured Planctomycetaceae bacterium | reverse complement strand
CGAGTACGCCGGATCGACTACGCAAATTCCTACACACACAACCTCGCATAGAACGTACTCCTTCATCAGTCAACATTGGCTATTTTCCGAATCGTTTGACGGAGACGGTGATGACATAGCCAAGTGGTGAACCAAAAGCCGAAACCCTGGAAACCTGACACATCCGCTGGACCGCGCCGCCAACGAACAAGGCTCCGCTGGGAAAACCAAGAAGCCCAGCATCCGCGCCAACGGCACGATAATGGCGACCCAACCCTATCGTGTCAACTGACAAATAATCGGACTGAACGCCGGCCGCCTGTAGCAAAAGTCCGAAAAACCGCAGTTTTTCACCCCGTGGCGAGGCTCAAAGTCGACTTTTGCCCCAAGCAGCCAGAGCAGTCCACGCTTGCGGGTAACGGCCGGTGCCCTCTGTCGCCATGGGACTCGAACCGGCGAGCCGCTACGGATTCTCCCTAACCACGGCCTCGCTTCGCGAGACCGTGCCACCCGTCCGCCAAACGGCGAAGCCAGTTCGAGTGACCCTTTTGTTCAGTCGTCGTTATTGGCTCATTCGGATATCTCTCAATGCGTATACGTTTCGCGGCTAAACGGAATTCTCCGGCTTGTTCGCCACTTGCCAGGTGCCGCCTTCGGTCTTGTGGACGCAGGCGGCGATGGCGATGTCGCCGGCGACGTTGACGACGGTCCGCGACATGTCCAGCAGGCGGTCGACGCCGAGGATGATGCCGATCCCTTCGCCGGGCACGCCGACGGATTGCAATACCAGAACGATGAGTGGCAGGGAGCCGCCGGGAATGCCCGCCGTGCCGATCCCCGCGAGGACGGACATCACCACGACCGTGACCTGCTGCTGAAGCGTCAAATGAACACCGAAGACCTGCGCCAAGAAGAGGACGGTGATCCCTTCGTAAAGGGCCGTGCCGTTCTGATTGGCCGTTGAACCGACGGTGAGGACGAAGCTGGTGATGTCGCGCCGGACGCCAAGGCGATGCTCCGTGTCGCGCAGGGCGGTGGGCAGCGTCGCATTCGAGGAACTCGTAGCGAAGGCCGTGACCATCACTTCGCTGATCCGGGAGAAGAATCGCCAGGGCCGAAGTCCGGCGAAGAGGCTGACGAGCAGCGAATAGACGACGACCATGTGGAGGGTCAGCCCGCCCATGACGGTGAAGACGTACCAGCCGAGGGTCTTGAGGATGTCGAGGCCGAGCAGGGCGGTCAGCGAGAAGACCAGCCCGGCCACGCCGATGGGGGCGAGGCGCATGGCCATCCCGATGATGGCCATGACGACTTCATAGACGCTCTCCAACAGCTTCACGAGCGGTCCGGCTTTTTCTCCCACGATGGTGATCGCCACGCCCACCATCAGCGCGAAGAACATGACGGCGAGCATCCCGCCGCCGGGCGAGCTGCCGTCCAGCGCGCCGACCATTTCTTGCAAGGGGTTGCGCGGGATGATGTCGAGAATGGTTTCGCGGACGCCTTTGGCGGCCTTGGCGTTGGCGACGGTCTTCGCGGTTTGGTTGGTGTATCGATCGATCAGCGCCGTTCGCTTGGATTCATCCAGGCCCATGCCCGGCCGAATCGTTTTTGCGAGCGTCACGCCCAGCGCGACGGAAAAGGACGAAAGCAAGACGGTAAATGCGAGGGTCCGCAGACCGATGCGCCCGAGCTTGCGGAGATCGCCCATCCCCGCGACGCCCAGGGCCAGCGCGCAGAACACGAGCGGCAGGGCGATCATGAAGATGAGCCGGAGGAAGATCTGACCGGCGGGTTCGGCGATGCTGTAGACGATCCACGACAGCGTCTTGTTAGGTGAGCCGTCCTGCTGCGGTGCGCAAAGCTCGTTGGCGATGAGCCCGGCGACGGCCGCGACGACCATCGAAAGGAGGATCCAATGATGGAGCTTGAACCGCATGGGCGGAGATTGTAAGCGGCCCCGGACGCGAAGCCACTTTTATCGATTGTCGATCGGCATGACCTTGCGCAGCGGCTGGCCGATGTATTCGGAGAGCGGGCGCATGATCCGGTTG
>CAYMXF010000551.1:0-2036 GCA_964393935.1 uncultured Planctomycetaceae bacterium | reverse complement strand
CGCAGCGAGCGGAGGATCGACGGGCGCGAGAAAGTGACCGGCACGGCGCTGTACGGCGCGGACCTTTTCTTTGATCGTGCGGATTACTTCGCGCAGGTCGTTCGATCCGAGAAGCCGCACGCGCGGGTCTTGAAGACTGACGCGTCCGCCGCGCTTCGCGTACCGGGCGTTATCGCCGTCTATACCGCCAAAGACATGCCGGGTACGAATCGTCAGGGCTTGATCCATCGCGATCATCCCGTGCTGGCCGAAGACAATGTGCTCTATCGCGGTGACGCGCTTGCAGTCGTCGTCGGGCAGACCGAACAGGCCGCGCAGCGCGGTCGCGACGCCGTACAGGTCGAGTATGAGGAGTTGCCGGTCATCGCGGATATCGATGACGCGCTCGCGGAGGATGCACCGAAGCTGCACCCGGCGGGCAACATCATGGGCGGCAAGCGCATCCGCAAGGGCGATGCCGACACGGCCCTCGCCGAGAGCGACGTCGTCGTGAGCGAGACGTTCCAGACGCAGACGGTCGATCACGCCTTTCTCGATCTGGAGGCGGGGATCGGGCAATGGGATGGCAAGCTGCTGACCATACAAGTCTCCGGTCAGTGGGTCCACGAGGAGCGGCGGCTGACGGCGCTGGCCTTGGGGCTGCCGATGGAGGCCGTGCGGATCATCTGCCCGGCGACGGGTGGCGCGTTCGGCGGCCGCGAGGACATCAGCATCCAGATTTACCTGGGGCTCGTTGCTATCAAGCATCCCGGCAAGACGATCGCGATGCGCTACAGCCGCGAGGAATCCATGCGGGCACGGCACAAGCGCCACGCGATCCGCATCCACTACACGCTCGGGGCCAGGCGGGACGGCACGATCACGGCGGCGAAGATAACCGTCTATTCCGATGAAGGCGCGTATGCCTCCACCGGCCCGGCGGTGCTTCGCAAAGCGGCCAGTCATTCGACCGGCCCGCTGCGCGTTCCAAACGTGTACGTCGATGTCTACGGCGTCTTCACCAACAACAACCCGACGGGGGCGATGCGCGGCTTCGGCGCCTGCCAGATGGCGATTGCCTTCAACGGCATGATCGACCGGCTCGCCGAGCGGCTGGGGATGGACCGCGTGGAACTGTGGCGAATGAACTTGATTCACAGCGGCGACGATGTCACGACGGGGCAGCGAGTCCCGATCTCCACGGCGACCGAGTGCATGGACGCGGCTTTGCGGCAGTATAAATCCAAGGCCGGACGCGACGCGCCGCTTTCCCCGCACCAGCGGCGAGGTTGGGGCCTGTCGGTCATCTGTTTTGGCCTCGGCTACGGCGACGGTTTTCCGGATGCCAGTCGTGCGACGGTCAAATTCGCCGAGACCGGCCGTCTGGAGGTCTACACCGGCGGCGTCGAGTATGGCCAGGGCCTGCTCAACATGGTCGCGCAAATCGCCGCGGAGGAACTCGGGGTTCCGGCCACGCAGGTTGACGTGATCTGGGCGGACACCGAGCGGACGCAGGAATCCGGCTCGTCGTCGGCGACGCGGCAGACCTATTTCACCGGCGGGGCGGTCAAGATCGCCGCGAGCGAGCTGCGCGAGCAAGTGCTCGATATCGCCGCCAAACTGCTCAAGGTGCATCCGCACGAGTTGGAATTGCACGACGGTCGAGCGGTGGGGCGGTTTGATCGTAAGCTCGAGTTGTCGATCGCCGACATTCTCACGGCCGGCCGAAAGCGCGGTTACACGCTGGAATCCTCCGGCATCTTCAAGCCGCGCACCGTCTGCGAGGATTTCGAGACCGGCCAGTCGCCGCGCTCGTTTATTACCTATCTGTTCGGTTCGCACGTCGCCCAGGTGCTCGTCGATGTCGAGACCGGCGAGGTCCGCGTCGAGCGGTTCATCGCTTGTCACGATGTGGGTAAGGCGATCAACCCGCAGTCCGTCGCCGGGCAGATGGTTGGCGGCGCGACGCAAGGGATCGGAATGGCCCTGATGGAGGAGGTCGTGAACGAAGGCGGCGTGATGAAGAACCCGAACTTCACGGACTACATCCTCCCGAC
>CAYMXF010000550.1:0-2039 GCA_964393935.1 uncultured Planctomycetaceae bacterium | reverse complement strand
CTATCGGTCGGCATCTTCTCGATGACCTTGCCCAACACAGGATCGTTCATCACGCTGCTGTCTTTGCCGCCCGCCTGCATCGCCGCCTTGAGGGCGCTGCGCGTCAGACCGATGGCGATGCAGCCGTCGAACTCGGCGAGATAGACCTTGCCGAAATCCGGGATCACATACGCCGTCGCGTCAGTGGCACCGATCTGCACAGACTTGGGCGCGACCGGCTCCTTGCCCGCGACAAGCCCTGGGATGGAGAGGAGTTGGTTCCATAGGGCCTTCGATCGGGCGACATTGTTGACCGCAAGAAGGATGCCGACGTTGGGGATTTTCGACGGGCCCCCTTCGCCCTCGACCATCGCGCCGGGCACGACGAAGGCGCACACCTCTCGGATATTGCCGAAAAACTCGCGACCGATGTCGAAACCGGTGATGGCGAGCTTGTCGGAGTGCTGGCCGGTCGCATCGGCCGCGGCCTGGACCAGCGCGGGGTTGAGACCCATGCCGAAGAAGGCCGCGGCGTCTTTGGGCACGCGCGACAGGCATTGTCGGGTCATCGGTGGAAGGCGTAGCAGATTGTAGACGATGCTGTGGTGGTCGTCGGCATAGCGAACGGCGAGTTGCGAAGTGAGCGCGCCATCCTGAATGCCCATGGAATAGGTGGCCCAGCGGAGATGGTCGAGGTCCGCCAGGGCATTGGCGACTTGAAATTCTCGCTTGTCGTTTTCGGACATCGCGCCCGTCGCGCGCTTCAAGACCGTCGCGAGGTCGCAAAAGGCAAAGAGCGTCGCGCCGGTTCGCTGCGTGAGGATGTCGGCGAGGTCTTCGCGCGTGCCGAGCGACGGGGTGTCCGTGCTGACCAGGCGATGGATTACGCCTTCAACGAGGTCGCGGCCGGAGCCGACGATGAGAAGCGACTGCGTCAATACGCCGGTGACTTCGCCGACATCGGGCACCTGTACGCCAAACGTGGGCAGGTCGCCGATCTTTTCGGCGGTGGGGGAGAACTGGAAAAAAGTCTCGAGCAGCCCCTTGAGCAAGGCCGCATCGCCGTGATGGATAACCAATACGCCGGAGGGCGGGCCGTCGTGGTTGGGGTCAAAATTCGTGATGGCCACCGCCGCGCCGCCGAAGCTGCCGAGCACCTCGAAGATCGACGGGCTGATGACGACTTGATCGGGAATGTGAAAGGGGGCGTTGGAGGCTTTGCTCGGACGATTGGCAAGGACTTGCTGCATGTCCTTGGTGGTGAGCCCGAACATGCCGGCGAGCTTTTCGATGATCTGACCGGGACGGCTGATCTCGAAATAGGCCAGCGCGTCGGGCGGCATCAGCTTGGCGAAGTTCTGCGCGGCCAGTTGGTCGCGGCAGCGGTCTGCGCCGGCCTTCGCGGACACGGCGACTTCGCCGCTGACCTTCGCCGAGACGACTTTTTCATAAAGCGAGCGGGCGGCGGCGTAGTCTTTCGCTTCCTTTTCTAGGTAGTAAGCCTTGTATAGATCGGGCTGATTGCTCGATTGGGCAACGGCAACCAAGGGGGCCGTGCCAATGACAAGAATTGCGAGTAGGGGGGCGACGATAGGGAGTCGAGATCGGTACATGAGTTTCCTCCGGGTCGGGCGACCAAGTTTGAGACAGGACCAGCGGGCAGCCGCCGAAGACGACGACGGACCCCGCGACGCATTACAGGCTCTATGGGGTATTAACGAGCCACAACGGAATATTTCTCGCGGCATCCGCCCAGATTACACTCCGCGAATGGCCTCGTCGAACCTTGCCCCATCGGGAGATTTGCTGAGTCATCCTCGCCTATCGCGAAGGAACGGCGGTTTTGCGGCGATCTTGGGCTTGGCCGCCCTCGCCCATGTCGTCGCGACCCGTCTGACCTGGTCGGACATCCCGATGCAGACGGACACCGGCATCTGGGCGTATATGGGCTCGCGGCTCCTGGAGGGGGCGAAGCTCTACCGGGACCTGTGGGACCAGAAACCGCCGGGGATTTACTACACGTTCGCGGCCGTCGAATGGCTGTTCGGCGTCGGGCATGA
>CAYMXF010000549.1:0-2055 GCA_964393935.1 uncultured Planctomycetaceae bacterium | reverse complement strand
GGAGAGTTGAAATGGCTGAAGAAGGCGTGAAGATCAACGAGGCGGCGCTGGGGCGGGTGGAGTCGTCGGCGCTCCGCGAGGCGGTGCGCGAATTCGCCGGGCAGGTCGTCGAGCAATTCGATAGAAACCTGGTTGGGCTGGCGTTGTACGGGCCTGTATTGGCGCCGGGATTCGACGATCGGCACGCGGCGACGAGCGTGATGGTGCTGGGGCAAGCGGAGTTGAAGGAACTGCGGAGGCTGGGCGAGCAAGGGGCGCGGCTGGGGCGGCGGGGAATCGCCGCGCCGCTGGTGATGACGCCGGAGTTCATCGAGGCGTCGCGGGACAGCTTCCCGTTGGAGCTGCTGGAGATTCAGCAGAACCACGCGACGCTCGTCGGGCGGGATTGCTTCGCCGCGCTCGAGTTGAAACCGGAGCACCTGCGGCTGCAATGCGAACGGGAACTGAAGCGGATCGGGATGCGGATGCGCCAAGGGCTCTTGGCGGCGGCGGGGCGCGAGGCGGTGCTCGCGGAGTTGGAGGCGGACATCGGGCTGCACGCCTTGCGGACGCTTCGCGGGTTCTTGTGGTTGGAAGGCGTCAAGACCTATCAGCCGGCTGACCAAGTGCTCGCGCGGTGTGCGGAGATGGCGAAGCGACCGCTGACGGGATTGCGGCAGGCGATGAATCCGACGTCGCCGCGTGGATGGGAGGCGTTCGTCGCGTTGTATGAGGATGTCACGGCACTGGCGGCGATGGCGAACCGAGAATGACGAATGACGAATTACGAATGACGAAAGGGATCGCGGCACGCACGTTGCCTGGCCGCCGGGTTTCGTCATTTGTCATTCGTCATTCGTCATTTTGTTTGATGACGGTGTGTGTTCTGTTCGTGGCAGTTCCCGCTGTCGCGGACGACACCCCCCGCACCGGCATCATCGATCGCGCGGGCGTCGTCGATGCGCAGACGGAAGCGCAGGTGAATGGCTGGCTGCTGGAATTGGAGACGAAGACCGGTGCGCAGCTCAAGGTGCTGACGATCGAGACGTTAGACGGGCGCGATATTTACGAGTTCGCCAAAGAAACACTTCAGCGATGGCGGCTCGGGCAAAAGGGCAAGAGCAACGGTGCCATCGTGGTCATCGCAGTGAAGGATCATAAATGGCGAATCTCAGCCGGGGAGGGCATAGAGCACGTGATCCCGGACATCTATTGCGACCAGGTGGCGCAACAATATTTCCTGCCAAACTTTCGGAAGGGTGACTACGGCAAGGGCATTCTTGATGGGACGGCGGTGCTGGCGCAGAAGATCGCGGAAGATGCGAAAGTGCAACTGACCGGCGTGCCGCGACCATCCATAGGACGAGGGCGGGGCACCGGCGGGAATATTTTCGGCGCTTGCGGCGGTTCCTCGATCATTCTACTGTTCATCTTCATCGCGGTGATGCGTAATTCCCTTGCGCGAGGTCGTTCTTACCGAACATGGGGCGGCGGGTGGTTTTGGAACGCGGTGCTGCTGAACAGTCTGCTCAACAGCGGCCGTCGCGGCGGGGGTTGGTCGGGCGGGTCGAGCTTCGGTGGATTTGGTGGCGGCGGAGGCGGCGGCGGATTTGGCGGAGGCGGCGGTGGATCATTCGGCGGCGGCGGCGCGGGAGGAAGTTGGTAGCAACCGAGGCGACGTATTAGCAAAAGGCTAACGAAGTGGCTTGCCGTTTGGCGGATCGCTCAAAGCCCGCTTGCCTCTTCGCGGCGCAACGCTGATCGCGTACGAATCCGGCAACAAACGGCAATGAGGAGTCAATGATATGGGCGTTTGTGCGAAATGCGGCGACAACAATCCGGCAGGCGCGAAATATTGCGGCGCCTGCGGGGCAACCCTAGTCAGTGGAGGTACCGGTATGAGTGCGTCAAAAGTGATTCTGATTTTCCTGGCGGTCCTGGTCGGCGGGGCGGTTCTCGTCGGCGGCTGCGGCTACAGCGGCTATCGCGGCACGATCTCGAAGGACGAGACGGTGAAAAAGACCTGGGCGGACGTCGAGGTCGTGCTCAAGCGACGGTTTGACCTGATCCCCAATA
>CAYMXF010000548.1:0-2059 GCA_964393935.1 uncultured Planctomycetaceae bacterium | reverse complement strand
TGAACGAAGGCGGCGTGATGAAGAACCCGAACTTCACGGACTACATCCTCCCGACCTTCCGCGACGTGCCGTTTATCGAGTGCGTGATTCTGGAGACGGACGACCCAGGCGGGCCGTTCGGCGCGCGCGGCATCGGCGAGCCCCCGCTGATCGCTGCGGTGCCGGCGGTTTTGTCGGCGATTGGCAACGCGATCGGCGTGATGCCACACACCCTGCCATGCAATCCGCAGCGCGTTTGGGAGCTACTGAATCCCGAAGATGCACAAGTCCCGTTCCAGTCGCGGATGAATCTCGCACCCTCCCACGCGTTGTTGACCAAATGACCACTCGCATCGACCACGCAACCTTGATCGCGCATCGCCACGGGCGGCCGGTGGTGCTCGTCGATCATTCGATCCTGATCGACGGCGGCGTCATCCGCGAAGTGCGGCCCTCCACTCCCTCTACCTCCCAGGGAGCGGAGGGCGACCGAGGAGGAAGCCCGACGCGGGGTGAGGGTCCGAACACCAAGATCGCTCCAACCGAAATCATCGACGCTTCCAACTATCTCGTTATCCCCGGCCTCGTCAATACGCATCATCATCTATATCAGTCGCTGACGCGCTGCATGAAGGACGTGCAGGACGCCGGGCTTTTCGATTGGCTCACGGCGCTTTATCCGAAGTGGAGCAAACTGACCTACGACGCCGTCAAGCTCGCCAGCCAGATCAGCATCGCCGAACTACTGCTCTCCGGCTGCACGACGACCAGCGATCACTTCTATCTTTTCCCGCAGGGCAGCGACGTGCGGATCGAAGCCGTGCTCGAAGCGGCCGAGTCGCTGGGTATCCGCATCCACGCCTGTCGAGGGGCCATGAGCGTCGGGCAGTCGCGCGGGGGCCTGCCGCCGGATGCCTGCGTGCAGGATGAAAAGACGATCATCGAGGACTGTCAGCGCGCGCTTCAACAGTTCCACGATCCGAAAACCCACGCGATGCGTCGAATCGATCTGGCGCCATGTTCGCCATTTTCCGTGAGTCCGGAGCTATCGCGCGAGACGGCGGCGATGGCCCGAGAGCACGGGGCGCTGCTTCACACGCACGCCGCCGAGACGCTGGATGAAGAAAAGTATTGCCTGAACAAGTTCGGCAAGCGGCCGATCGAATGGCTCGGCGAACTCGGCTGGCTGGGGCCGGACGTGTACCTTGCACACTGCGTCCATTTGGCGGACGCGGATATCCGGCGTCTAGCCGAAACAAAAACCGGCGTCGCGCACTGCCCCTCGTCGAACATGCGGCTGGGCAGCGGCATCCCGCCTGTGAGGCGGTTGCTCGACGCCGGAGCGCGGGTGGGACTGGGAGTCGACGGCAGTTCCAGCAACGACGGATCGAATCTGCTCGCCGAAGCGAGGCAGGCTTTGTACTTGCAACGTGTCTGCGGCGGGGCCAAGGCGATGACCGTCGCCGAGGCGTTCACACTCGGCACGATGGGCAGCGCGGCCGTGCTTAACCGGCTGGAGCTGGGCAACATCGACGTCGGCTTCGCCGCCGACCTCGTCCTGTATCGACGTGACGACATCGCCCTCGCCGGCGCGGTCGAGCAGGACCCGCTGGGAGCATTGATGCTCTGCCACGTCGGACGAGCCGATCGCGTTTTCGTCAACGGCCGAACCGTGGTCCGCGACGGCCAAATCGCCAGCATCGATATGCCGAACTTGGTCGAGCGATTCAATCGCCTCGTACGGAAACGATTTATATGAACCGAGCGGCGAGCACGGACACTTTGTTGAGTGACATCCAGCGCCGCCTGAACCGTGGTGCACCGGACGAGACGACTCTAACGGCGATTCTGGATCAGGTGCTCGCCTACTTCTCTTGCGCCGTCGGCACGATCCACCGCCTAAGCCCCGCGACGGGTTTGCTTGATCTCGTCATCCATCGCGGAATCCCCGAAGCGATCATGGACCGCGTGAGGCAAGTCCCCATCGGCAAGGGGATGGCCGGGCTCGCCGCCCAGCGCCGCGAATGCGTGCAGGTCTGCAACTTGCAATCGGACGAGTCGGGCCAGGCCAAGCCGGCGG
>CAYMXF010000547.1:0-2086 GCA_964393935.1 uncultured Planctomycetaceae bacterium | reverse complement strand
CCAGCACGGTCTACCTCTGGCGCGTGGATTCGGAAAACGACGCCGGCACTACCCAGGGGCTCGTCTTCTCCTTTACGACGGAGCCGTAGGGTAAGACGAATTCCCGATTGACGGCACAAAAGACGCGTTCAATAAACACACAGCCCCGGGAGATTTTCCGGGGCTTTTTTTCATTGAGCATTACAATTCGTGGATCGCAGTGCTACGAATGATCGTCCGACTCGTCGCCATCCGGCGCGATGGATAACCTCGGCCCTTCCACGCTCGATTCATCGACCTCTCTGGACGCCTGCGCTTCAGCCGCTGCCGCCGCCTGACCGGCCGGCGCTCGCGAGGCATTCGCTTTTTGTCCGCCGCCCAGCGCCTCCACCTGTGGAAGGTCCTCCAGCGACGGCAACCCAAAGACCTCCAGGAACTTCTTCGTCGTCCCGTAAAGCATCGGCCGCCCAAGGTCCTCCGCCCGCCCGACGATCTTGACGAGGTTTATCTCGCGGAGGCGATTGAGCATCTCCCCCACCGCGACGCCGCGAACCGCCTCGACGTCCGCCCGGGTGCAAGGCTGCTTGTAGGCCACGATCGCCAGCGTCTCGAGCGCCGCCGAGGACAGCTTGCTCTCCTGTCGACTGCGAAGGAGCTTCGCCAGCCAGTGGTTGTAGGCCGGGAGCGTCAACATCTGATAGCCCCCGGCGATCTCCTCAATTCGAAACGACAGCGAGAGCGAGGCGTATTGCTCGTTCAATTCGGCAATGTGCTTTCGCACGTCTTTCGCATCGCCCACCCCGATGATCGACGCGATCTTCGCCGCCGGCAGCGGGCTGTCCGCCGAGAACAAGACCGCCTCGATGACCCGCTCCGGGTGAATCTCCACAGTCGGGGCGTCGGCAGCACGATCCCCCGCCGCCTCGTCGGTTTGGTCCGAGGTTTCAAGCCTTTCGTCCATCTCACTCATTGTTGCGGTACCACCATCCATGGCGCGTTTCTCCTGTGAATCAGTCATGCACGAGCATAACACATGTACTATTCCACCGCCACTACCAAAACACTATTCCGGTTGAGAAGCTGGAACGGACGTAGAGCTGGCAACGACCGTGATCGGAATCGTCGCCGAGACCTGTTGATCATAGAGTCGCCAAAACAGAGGGAGCGGAAGAAAGTCACCGCAGAATCCCCTTCGATTGTTCAGTTTCACCCTAATTTCATAATCGCCGGGCACACATGAAGCACGAACCGGAATCTCGATCCTATGGGCCTTGTGTTCGTCTGACTTGAGTACATCGAACCGGTTTGCAACATCACCCACGTCCAACCACGCGCCGAACCAGAGGTATGGGAACAGGATCATACTTTCAAGGATTCCTGTCCCACAATACACGTTATTCGTTTGGAACGCTGCGCATTTGACAGATTTGCTCGTCTCTCGAATTTCCCATTCGAATTCACGAGCCTTAGACAGGCATACCGGCGACTTTGCTACAACCAATCTTGCTGTTAACACAATTGGGTCATCATAATGAAACTTAGAATCTCTAGCTTTCAGTTCCATCCTGAGCGCCCCCGGCTCATTCGTGCAGCCGGCGAAGCACGCTGTCAACAAAGCTAAAGTAGCAG
Source organism: uncultured Planctomycetaceae bacterium (assembly GCA_964393935.1). Classification (GTDB taxonomy): domain Bacteria; phylum Planctomycetota; class Phycisphaerae; order UBA1845; family UTPLA1; genus DATEMU01. The sequence goes on along the minus strand of CAYMXF010000547.1, from coordinate 478 downwards.
AAACCAAACGATCCGATCGGGACATGGATCAATCCCTTCGTCTCTTTCTAGTCCTTGAACTGCCGGTCCTTGTGCGCCGCGTACAGGTGCTTCAACTTCCCTCGCTGGTACTTCCCCGTCGAAGTCACCGGGATGTCGTCGCCGAAGATCACCACTTTGGGGCACTTCGCAAACGGCAGCTTCTCCTTGCAGTGCGCGATCACCTGCGCCTCCGTCACGGTCGTGCCCTTCTCCACCTGTACGTACGCCCCGACCTCTTCTCCGTAGTATCGGTTGTCGAACCCGACGGCTAGCCCCACGCGGACGCCCGGCATGGAGTTGAGCACCTCGTCGATCTCGAACGGCGATAGGTTGATTCCCCCGCGGATGATCAATTCCTTGATCCGCCCGGTGATGAAAAAATAGTCTCGTCCAACCTCGCCACGGAGCTTGAACCCCTCGTCGCCGCTGCGGAACCAGCCGAACTTGAACGCCGTTG
>CAYMXF010000546.1:0-2097 GCA_964393935.1 uncultured Planctomycetaceae bacterium | reverse complement strand
TGATCTTCCTCGTACACGGCCAAGCGCCGGTGCTCATCCAGCGGATGGTGTATGGCGAACAAGAGAGCGAGCCCGGTTATTACTTCCGCGACCTGGCCAACCTGACGAGATACCTTTCGCGGACTTTTGAACGTCTTCATCGTTGGCAGCGCATCCCGGTGGACGCGGGTTTGCGCGAGATGCGGGACGCGCCGATCCTCTACCTCGGCGGGCGCAAGCCGTTGGAGTTGCCGGATGCAACGATCAAACGAATCCGGCAGTACCTCGATGGGGGTGGGACTGTATTCTTGCATGCCGACGGCGCTTCCAACAAGTTCGTTCGTTCCGCGACGGACCTGTTCGAGAGAATGTTCAGCGATCGCGGCTATCGCTTCGCGCCGCTCGACGAGTCGCACCCCGTCTATCATTGTCACTTCGGCGGCGATCCATCGTCCTGGAAGCAAAAAGTTTCTTTCAGCGGACTTTCCGACGGTTCGCGGGTGATGGTTTTCCTGTGCCCCGTAGACATCGCCGGCGCGTGGCACCAGGACCGCGGCGGCTTTGAGGACCTATTTCGGATCATGGCCAACGTCCGCGTGTACGCCGCTCCGCCGTATTCGCAGTTGCCGCGGCGACTCCGATCGACCGATACGGCAGGCCCGGCAGCGCCGGCGGCGGGCTCACTTCGCCTCGTTCGGTTGCCTTACAAGGGCAATTGGGATGCACATCCGCAAGCGTGGGGGCACTATCGACCGGGCCTACGCCATCGAACGGGGATCGATCTGGTCGTTCCATCTCATCGTGAGCCCATCGACGAGCAGTTTTTCGTCAATGCCGATCTCGTTCATCTGACGGTGCAAACGCGGCTGAACCTCGATCGCAAAACCCGCAACGATCTGAAAAAGTACCTCGATGACGGCGGCTTGCTCCTGGTCGACGCCGCCGACGGCCAGCCCACCGGCATCCAGGCCGTCAGCGAGGTGTTGGATCAGATCGACATCGGCGTCAAGGGCATCCTCCCTACGGATCACGCGATCTTTCGCGGATCGATGCGAGGCGGTCGCCCGCTCGCCAACCTCGAAGCGACCGAGGCCGGCGCCGCCCTCGCGCGCGGTGGAGCGCCGCCGCCGATCCTGACGCGGGCGATCGACGGTCGCATTGCCATTCTCGCCTGCCCCATTGATTTGGCCGCCGGGCTGGACGGTCATTTCATCTGGAACCGCAGCGGATACTTACCCGCGTCGACCGCGAGGATCGTCGATAACATCCTGCTTTGGCGGCTCGATTCGCCGTCACGACGACGGACGCCTTCAAAATCGCCTTGAACACGATGCACGAGGCACTTCTCATCCACGGCGGCGCGCTGGGCGACTTCGTCCTGTCGCTGCGCGTCGTCGCCTCACTGAGAAAGAGCGGCGTCCGGCGTGTGACCCTCTTGGGTCGATCGGAGTTTGCCGGGCTCGCAAAGCAAGGCGGCGTGGATGAATTCATCGATCTTCACACCGGCGGCTGCCACGCGTTGTTCTCCCCTGAGGCCGCATGGGCGAGTCCGTTAACCGAGCGGTTCGCGCGATTCGATCTCGTCATTGACATGCTTTCGGGACGGGACAGCCCGCTGCCTGGCAATCTTCTAAGCATGGGAATTTCCCGCGTCTTGTCGATCGATCCTCGTCCCCGGCCGGGTTGGGAAGGACACATCAGCGATCAGTGGCTGGACGACTTGCATACCGGGGGACTTGATAGAAACGTCGGCCCGCCGCAACTTATCCTCGATTCTTCTTCCGTCGAAACAGCAAAACGACACCTCCAGGAATCCATCAAAGACAGAAGCTCCGTCGCCGTCATCCACCCCGGCAGCGGGTCGCGGGACAAATGTTGGCCGGTCGAGCGGTTCGTACGGTTGATCGATGAACTCCGCTCGCAACATTGGGGCGTCGTCGTCTTGCTCGGACCCGTCGAACTCGAACGATTTGATTCCACGGTGTTGGCTCGATTGCGGGCGGCGGCCTTGACGATGGAGAACCGGACGCTCGATGAGGTCGCCGGCCTGATGGCCGCGGCGAACCTTTTCATCGGCAACGACAGCGGCGTATCGCATTTGGCCGCCGCCGTCGGAAC
>CAYMXF010000545.1:0-2098 GCA_964393935.1 uncultured Planctomycetaceae bacterium | reverse complement strand
GTATAGGATATTAAGTTAAGGCTGTCCACGGCGGGGTGCCGTAGAATCGAGAAACGTTTTGGGACTTTGGCGGTTTCAGATTCAGTCGGCCCCTGGCCAGCCGGACCCGGTGGGTCGGCATGTATTGCAGAACCTAGCGGACTTCGGGGTCCGGTCGGTCAAGGGCGTTCGGACGGCTAGGCTGTTCGTCATCGACCTGGCTATGGAAGAGGGTTCGGGCGACCGGGAGGCGGCGGTCCGGGTAGCGAAGGAGCTTTTGGCCGATCCGGTGGCGGAGGTTTGGTCGCTCCGGCGGCAGGGGGAGGAGACCCGGGAGCCGGAGGGGGTGCTGCCGGTCGAGGTGTACTTCAAGCCGGGGGTGATGGATAACGCAGCCCAGTCGACGATGCTGGCGTTGGCAGACATGGGGATCGAGGCGGCGAGCGTGCGGACGGCGCGGCGGTTTGAGCTGTCGCCGATACCCAGCGACGCGGACCTGCGGAAAATCCCGCGGCTGTTGGGGAACGACTGCATTGAGGAGGTGGTCATCGGGACGCGGCCGATCGAGCCGCCGCCTGCGCCGCCGCGATATCAATTCTCTCTACGACACGTTCCGCTCCGCGAGTTGGACGACGGTGCGCTGGAGAAGCTCAGTCGGCAGGGGCATCTGTTCCTGTCGCTCGACGAGATGCGGGCGGTCCAGGGGCACTATCGCGCGATGGGGCGCGATCCGACGGATTTGGAGTTGGAGACTATCGCGCAGACGTGGTCGGAGCATTGCGTCCATAAGACGCTGAAGAGCGCGATCGTGTATCGCGGGGCGCCGATGCCGCGGCTAAACGCCGAAACGTCGAAACGTCGAAAAGTAAAAACGGAAGAGGTGGAGCTTCGCTACGGCAATCTGCTCAAGGAGACGATTGTGCGGGCGACGGAGGAGTTGATGCGCGAGGGGCGCGGGCCGCGATGTTTGTCGGTGTTTAAGGACAATGCCGGCATCATCGACTTCGACGGCGAGTACGGCGTGGCGTTTAAGGTCGAGACGCACAACCATCCTTCGGCGATTGAGCCGTACGGCGGAACGGCGACGGGCGTCGGCGGCGTCATTCGCGACGTACTGGGTTGCGGGCTGGGGGCGCAGCCGATCGCTAACACGGATGTCTTTTGCGTTGCGCCGCCGGATTGGCCGGTGGACAGCGTGCCCAAGGGAGTGATTCATCCGCGGACGGTGCTCAAGGGCGTCGTCGCGGGTGTGCGCGATTACGGCAATCGCATGGGCATCCCGACGGTCAACGGGGCGGTGCACTTCGATTCGCGGTACCTGGGCAATCCGCTCGTTTTCTGTGGGTGCGTCGGTCTGATTCCGATCGATCGGATTGAGAAGCGCGTGCGACCGGGCGACGCGATCGTGGTCATGGGCGGGCGGACGGGGCGCGATGGGATTCACGGGGCGACGTTCAGCAGCGCGGAGCTATCCGATACGCACGAGGATGAGTTCGCGCATGCGGTACAGATCGGCAGCGCGATTGAAGAGAAGAAGGTGCTCGACGTCATCCTGCAGGCGCGGGATTATGCGGGGGCGGTCACTGCGGGCGACGCGACTTCGCGAGGCGGGATGCGGACGTGTCTATTCTCGGCGATTACGGACTGCGGGGCAGGCGGTCTGTCGTCGGCGATCGGGGAGATGGCGGAAGCGACGGGAGCGGAGGTCGATCTCGAAAAAGTTCCGCTGAAGTACGTGGGGCTGCGCTACGACGAGATTTGGATCTCGGAGTCGCAGGAGCGGATGGTATTGTCCGTGCCGCCGGAGAACGTCGCGAGGCTGCTGGCGCTGGCGAAGAGCGAGGACGTCGAGGCGACGGTCATCGGGACGTTCACCGATAGCGGGCGGCTGGTGCTTCGCTATGAGGGGCGGCAGGTTGGTGACATCGAATTGCGATTTCTGAACGAGGGCTTGCCCAAGACGGAGCGCGTGGCGGAGTGGCGGCCCAAGCCGCCGGCGGCGGGCGATGCGCGTTCCGGCGATGTGATCGGCGAGCTTAAGAAGCGTCTTTCATCGCCGATAGTGGCGTCGAAGCATTGGATCATCCGGCAGTATGACCACGAGGTGCGGGGGCGGACG
>CAYMXF010000544.1:0-2114 GCA_964393935.1 uncultured Planctomycetaceae bacterium | reverse complement strand
TTCGCCGGTCAGGCATGACCGAGGATGAACTGACGGAACTCCTCGAACGTGAAAAGCACGCCATGCGTGCGGAACGCCGCGCCGGAAAGCCGTAATGCCGGATTCCCCCTATCGCGTCGTCTTCGACTGCAACGTCTATTTCCAATCACTCGTCAGCGCAGAAGGTCCCGCCGCGAAGTGCATCGTGGTTGCGGCCCGCGGTGAAGTTTCACTCTTTTGCAGCGAGCATACCCTCGTCGAGCTTTGCGACGTGGCCCGGCGATCCGCCCTTCGCGCAAAGTTCAACATCACGGAGGATCGGCTCGGGCGTCTCCTGGAAACTGTCCGTGAAATCGCCATTTTTCTCGACTCAGTTCCTGACCTCTACCAATGTCCCCGCGACCCCGATGACGCCCATTACGTGAATTTGGCGCTCGCCGCGACGGCAAAATACGTCGTCTCCCGCGATCATGATCTGCTGGCGTTGATGGATATCAGCCGTCCCGAGGGCCGCGACTTTCGCCGGCGTTTCCCATCGCTTGAGATCATCGAACCGCAAACACTGATTCGCGAGTTGAGCCGGACGAAGATGTAACGCAGCCGCGACCATGCCACCCGTCGCATTACCGACGGCCTATTTGCAGACAGAGTGCATCACGCCCCCGAGCCTTCAAAAGACTGGCGGATTAGCGGTTCGGCGTCTTTGAGTTGAGCGAGGCTGCTGATCCCGAGTTCCAAATCCCCGGTTCCCCAATGGCCCACGCTGGACACGTCTCTCGCGAAGCTCGGCGCGTTGGTCAAACGGCTGTACTTGAGTCTGAGCCAGACGCGCAGGCCGCCCTGGTTAATGTGAACGTTGCAGAATGACCGCTTGGCACTCTCGTAGGCAATGTGCTTTGCGAGGTACCGTCTGGCAATGGCGCCGGGCCCCATCGACAAACAAAGCCGGTCTACGGATCGATACAATTCGACGACCTCTTTCGGCTTACCGGTGATGTGGTGCGCTTCATCGTACGGCGACTCGGACTTTGCAGCCCGCCGAGTGCGCCACGCTTTCTTCGCGCCTTCGGTCCGATCACCCGCCGACTTGTCCGTGCCGGAGCTTCCGTCGGCGGGAATCGCTACGTCGGGTGCGGATCCTTGCCATATCCGGGAGAGGCTTTCCTTGACTTGCTGCGGCGTAATCGTCTGATCGCCCGTCGTTTCGCGAACAACGTTCAGGAAGGAACGAGGCGCAGCTGCCATTATCGTGTCCAGCGCCTTGCGTACCTTGCCGTCCGTAAAGGTCTGCTCTCCCAACGTGTCCAGCGCTCCTTTGGCGATCTCCTCGCGCGAGAAGCGCCACATCTGCTGGGCGATCTGCTGGACCGACATGCCCTCTGAGTCCCGAGGGTCAATCGAGACTTCGTACATGAGCTTTTCCGGAGCGGGGCAATTCTCAATGCTCCGATACACCTTCCACGTCAGCCCGTTCGTGAGGATGCACCAGACGATGCCGTCGCTGTTGTCGTAGTTGACGATCTGTGTAATGGCCTTCACATCGGTCAGTGGATCGTCAAAAGCCTTGGCTTCAACGAGCAGCACGCACTTCCTGTTGAGCTTGAGTCCATAGTCGACGGACTTTCCGTCAACCGTCGGATACTCCAACTGAACCTCATCGGGATCGCGAACGTCCCATCCCAGCGCCTCCAGCAGAGGATCGATCACAATTGTTCGTGTTGGGGTCTCCTTGAGTTCGTGCCTGCGGAGGCCATCGATCTTTGAGCGGAGCGTCTCAATCACCTGAAGGAGTTTGTTCATGATGCGGATCCCGAAGAAGTCTTGGTGCCGATCGCCGGGGTGGCGGCGGGCGGACCATGGCGTCAGTCTATGTAAGCGCGCCTGCGTCGGCAAACCTGCGGCGAATGGAGGTACCGGAGAGCGAATCGCTCATGGCTGACAGTGAATGGCGCCGTCACCGTCCGCGACCGCGCGATTGGATGTCGGGGGAAGGTCCTTCGATTAGAATGCCCCGATGGCACTGCCTGTCGTGGCTATCGTCGGTCGGCCGAATGTTGGCAAGAGTTCGCTGCTGAATACGCTGGCGGGCAAGCGGATCAGTATTGTCGATCCGACGCCGGGGGTAACGCGCGACC
>CAYMXF010000543.1:0-2122 GCA_964393935.1 uncultured Planctomycetaceae bacterium | reverse complement strand
GCCGAACGGTCGGCTTTTAGAGTATGAAATCGATGTCGTTATGGGATGATACCCTGCGACAGCACCAAGGCTGCCATGACACACGATCCGTCGGATCCCGTCGAGCCCAGCGCCAGATCCCGAGGGCCGCCCGGCGCTGATCCTCTACGATGTTCGCGTCGATCGCGATCATTGAAGATCGACCGGTATCAATAAGGAGCCGGCTCCGACGGGAGCCCAATGGAAAGGAGGCACCGCCCATCCGGGTATTACCACCGCAGCGGCGGCATCGGCCGCAAACTCGGGGAGTACGGTTTCTAACAGTACTCCGAGGTCAAGACGGTGACGATCAAGGTGTGACAGTCTGTGCGTGGGATGTGCAAGGTTGTCCGCATTCCGGGCAGCGGCCGGACGTGTTACCGGTCAGGTTATAGCCGCACTGCTGGCAGGATCCCGCAAGGGATCGCCTTCGATCGGTCCACCAGAAAAAAGTCGAGAGCGGCAAGAGCGCTACGAGCGGGACCCAAAGGGGCAACTCCAGCGAGCCTCCCCACGACCGGCCCCATTGAAATCGTGGCCACTTCAGGCCCATCAAGCTTCGTCCGGTGTTCCAGAAGGAATTGGCTTTCACCTCAGCCCACCAGTATCCGAAACGCCACAACACCGTCCATCCATTGGGCTGCGACTCCGGAACGAACCGGTCTCTGATCGGCGAGGGTACGGGATGGGCATTAAATCGTGCATGGAGCGCCCCGCGCCCCAAGCTTATGAATCCGTTCCAGCCGCTGTATCCCACGTAGCCGAAAAGTGTCGCAACCCAAACTACGGCAAGTGTCACGCTGAGGGCGAAACCCATCTTTGCGATTCGACGCGTCTTGTTGACGTGGGCTCGGCTTGATGTGGCAACTGGCTCGGGATGCGTGTCGGCGCCGAAAAGAGCATTCCGCCGATGTCGCCAATGTAAAGCAGCGAAGGCGCAACTCGCGATGACCAGTATACAAATCGCTGAAAGCGGCCAGGCATCTGAAGAGAAACTCGCGGCCGGCTTCGGCTCGATCGGACGAGCATCGAGGGCGATCGACTGGCAACCGGTGTGAGAATACACGAGGTCGTCGAATTCCGTGCCGTCCAATCTCGCACGAATGATGCTTGGATTTGCTGACGCAGCCAGTCCACAGATAAGTTCTGACGAAGAACTCAGGAAGAATCCGCCTGATTGCACATCGCAGACAGCCCCCGTAAATCGAACGCCTTGCGTATATGCTCGATTCATCAGCCAACTGATGTTCCAGTTTCCTTCATCTCCAAGTCGGCTACGTAGGAAACGCAGGTTCCATTTTGTCGAATCGTAACAGCCGCCGCATCCAGCCGTGGGTTCGTCAATATCTTCTCGCTCCTCATGCGAAAACTCGTGGACGATGCGGCAATCCGAGCCGTCGAGGCCAGACCGAAACATGTAGTCGGAAGTTGACCAACGGAGTTCATCGGTCTCTGGGGCGACGGTCAAGTGTTCGATCCGTCCGTCAACCGCAATGACTTGCATCGGGACGGGCGCATCGACCTTTGAGCGGAGGATCGACGTTCCGTATTTCTTGCTCCATTCCGTCCAATAGACGAAGCCGTGATCGGAATCCACGGCGATAGCGCAGGGCCAGGAGACCAACTGTGGAATGAAATCCTCGATGGCGCTACCGTCCAGATTGGCCCTCTGGATGCTTTGGGGATCCGCACTGATCCAGTAGAGTTTTCCGGCCTGCGTGTCGAGTGCGATGGCGCGAGGCGTTCCCATCGGCGGCCTGGAACAGTCAACGATCCTCTCTATTCCTGAGCCGTCCGAATTTGAACGGTAAATGGCGTTTAGAGTAGCGAAGTAGATTCTTTGGGCCCGAGCCTGTCGAGGAGGAAAAACGAACAACAGGCCGATGGCCGTTAAAACGAGAAATCGAGGTTGGCCGAAGCGCTCCATCAGGAGTTCTACGCCAGTCGGACACGTCGGGATCGATCCCCAAAACTGGCAGCCGTCCCTACGATTTGGCCGGCTGCGAAGAAACGATCGGCGTCTTTGCAGGAGCAATCGGCAGAAACGTTATGCCGGTCGGGCCGATCGAAAGTTGCGTCGCGCGCCAGCGGCCGTCCACGTTTT
>CAYMXF010000542.1:0-2129 GCA_964393935.1 uncultured Planctomycetaceae bacterium | reverse complement strand
CGATGGTTGGATCATGTGAACGTCGGACTTGTACCGGTGACGGTGATCGGGGTGTGGGAGATGGTTCGCGTCTTCGTTGGAGCGCGGAGTACGTACGGCAACGGCGTGCAAAGCCAGACCTACGTCGCGCGGGTTGCGGCGACGATCATCATCCTGGGCGCGATCAATTTTTCGTCGGCGGAGAACGTGTTGATGCAACCGATGCCGAGTCCGGATGTGCTGGCGATGCGAACGGCGCTCGTGGCGGATCGGATCAATGCTTACGAGGCGGCGCATCCGTCCGGCGGTATATCGCGGCGGGCGATACTCTGCGACGAGGGCTGCGGGCCGATGCTGCTTTATCGCACGCGGCTGCCGGTGGTGGCGGCGCCTTATCATCGGGCGATCGACGGCATTGTCGCGGCGGCGCGGTTTTATGCCGAGCGCGACCCGAGTGAGGCGCGGAGGATGCTGGATGCGATGGGGGTGCGGTACGTCGTCGTGCCGTTTCGACCGCACGAGCAGCTCATCAACTTCGAGCGCGTGGTCTTCGATGAGCTTCGATCGTACGACGAGCCGGAGCAAAACGTGGACGGCGAGGGCAGTATCCGCGAGTGGCTCAAGTATCGGCCGGAGATCGCGCAGACGGCGATCTATCGGTTGACGCTGCACGGCGGCGGAGGCATTCCCGGGTTGGAGTTGATCGAGTCGATTACGGAGGGCGCTACGACGCCGGATGGTAAATCGGGGTTACTATACGTTGTGCGTGAGTGAATTCGTTGCTCACCGGCTAAGAGCCGGTGCCACACCGGGAGACGCGCCGTGAGCACGCCGGCTAGGGAAATCGACCAGCTTCGCGAGCAGATTCGTCACCACGATTATCTGTACTTCGTCGAGGGTCAGCCGGAGATCACCGACCGCGACTATGACCGGCTCTTTGCGCGGTTGAAAGAGTTGGAGACGGCGCATCCGGAGCTGGCGACGCCGTACTCGCCGACGCGGCGGGTGGGCGGCGCGCCGATCGAGGGCTTCGCGCACGTCAAACACGCCGCGGCGATGATGTCGATCGACAACACGTACAACGCGGGCGAGGTGCGCGAGTTCGACGGCCGCGTGGCGAAGGGGCTGGAAGGGCGGCCTTACGAATACCTCGTCGATCCGAAGGTGGACGGCGTATCGGCGTCGCTGCGATATGAGAAGGGGCGGCTCGTGCTTGGCGCGACGCGCGGCGACGGGCGCACGGGCGACGACATCACGACAAACGTCAAGACGATCCGGGCGGTGCCGCTGATCCTTCGGGGCAAAGGCTGGCCGGAGGTGGTCGAGGTTCGCGGCGAGGTGTATTGGCCGCGCAAAGCGTTCGACGCCTACAACGAAAAGCGGGAAAAGGCGGGCGAGGAGCCGTTCGCCAATCCGCGCAATGCGACGACGGGCACGCTTAAATCGCTGGACTCGCGGGCCATCGCCGATCGGGGTCTGTCGTTCGTCGCGCACGGCAATGGCGAGATCGTCGGTGAGGATTTTCACACCGCCGAGGCGATGTTTAAGTCGTTCAAGTCGTGGGGCATTCCGGTCAGCCCGCACCAGCGGTTGTGCAAGACGATCGACGAGGTGATCCGCTTCATCGAGGAGTGGGAACCGCGGCGGCACAAGCTGGAGTACGAGACGGACGGCTTGGTCATCAAGGTCAATCGCATCGATCAGCGGGAGATTTTGGGGGCGACGAGCCGCTATCCGCGATGGTGCATCGCTTACAAGTACGCGGCCGAGCAGGCGGAGAGCAAATTGCTCAACGTCGATTTCCAGGTGGGCAAGCTCGGGACGATTACGCCGCGGGCGGTCATGGAGCCGACGCAGCTTTCGGGCACGATCGTACGCCATGCGAGCCTGCACAACTTCGATCAGGTCGAGCGGCTGGACGTGCGGATCGGCGACACGGTCGTCGTCGAGAAGGCGGGCGAGATCATTCCGCAGGTGATCCGTGTCGTTCTGGAAAAACGGCCGAAGGGGGCGAAGAAGATCGCCCCGCCGACGAAGTGCCCGGTGTGCAAGGGGGAGGTGGCCAAGGACGAGGGCGGCGTGTACGTGCGCTGCATCAATCCGTCGTGCGAGGCGCAGCTCAAGGAGCGGCTGCGGTATTTCTGCGGGCG
>CAYMXF010000541.1:0-2153 GCA_964393935.1 uncultured Planctomycetaceae bacterium | reverse complement strand
TCATCGCCTCGTGAATGACGAGCTTGAGTGTCGCAAGCTGCTCGCCGCGCACGGCGGCGCCACCATCGGGCATCATCGCCGCCATGTCCCATTGCAGAACCCCGACCGCATCGCCGAGCAGGTGGATGCGGCGGAATCGCTGCTCGAGCTCGACGTAGGCGGCGGGCGGGTTCGTGCTTGTGGCGCGATCGGCGTGGGTGGCGGTGGACATGGAATCGGGTAATCGATTGGGTTGCTTTGGTGAGACGTGACGCTATCACGGGGGCTCGCTCGCGGCGACGGCCCACAGACAAGCTTGCTTAGGATCTCCCCCTCACTCTCCCGCGCTCTCCGCGGGTGCGGAGCCTCCAGGAAGCCTTTTGTGGATGGCTGTCGCGCGAGAGAAAGTCTTGGTCGGGCGCGCGACGAAGGCGAGACGACAGCACCGGTCCGGATCGGCCATGCCCGGCGCCGCGCCGATCGGTAATGATCACTGCGGCTTGCCGAACTCCATGGTGGGCTCGCCGATGGTCAGCGTGCGGCGGATCTGATCGGTCCTGAAGCCGAGCGCCATCGGCCGCTGCACCGCCGGCAAGGTCACGACATCGTAGAGTTCGGTGACGATCCCCTCGAGGCGCAGCCAATGGACCACGTCCCCGCTGCGCAGATCGATGACGTGCAAGCCACAACGCGCGTCGACGCCCTTTCCGGCGAGAGCGTCATCAAGTGCAAGCCCGGAGAACGTTCGGTTCGCCCGCGGCCGTGAGGTCGCGGCGATCGCGAAGTCGCGGTGAAAGGCAAGTCCCCTCAGATAGCCGGGCAGGAACGCGATCTCGTTGAACGCGCCGCGTTGCAAATCGATCCAGCCGAAGCGACCGCTGCCCGAGTCATGCAACCACAGTCGACCATCGTGGACGCGCGGCGAATGCGGCATCGACAGGCCGGAAGCAATTATTTCGCCGCTCTCGACATCGATCACAGAGCCGCCATCGCGGCGTCGATCACGCCAACCGTCGCCGACATCGGTCTGGCTTACCGCGGTCACGTAACGCGGTTGCCCGCCGTCCATCGCCAGCCCATTAAGGTGACAGCGATCCTCCGCCGCGAGACGACTGATAAACTTCGGTTTCCACAGCGGCGAGAAGCTTGCCTTGTCGCTGACCGTCGCCAGGCAACTGAACAGCGTATTGACGAAAACCGGCCTACCCGCGGCATCGACCCCGATATCGTGGATATCGACGTCGCCGGTCGTGTAGCCGACGCGTGGCACGTATAATCGGTCGAACCCCTCGTGTCCCCCGCCTTGCGGCAGGGCGTTCTCGAAACGCCATAGCTGATAGAGCGAACTCATCCACAGGCTGTCGCCGGCGACGCAAAGCCCCATGCACCGGTTGAAGGTGCGCTCGAAAATGGACAGGCGCCCGTCGGGTTTGAGACCGATCAGGAACAGCTTGCCGACTTCGTACGTCGTAAAGGCGAAGCTGACCTTATGCTCCGCCATCCACTCGGGGAATTGCCGCGAGGTCGAGATCTCGAGCGGCGAGGGCTTTGGCGTCTGAGCCGCGTCGGCTGGCACGTTCGCGTCAGTCACCGGCCGGGTCTCCCTCGGTGAGGTAAGGATGTCGCAAGCCCCATCGTAACCGCGCCAGGGGAGCCTGCGCCAGAATGGCGGCGAATTTCGATGTCACGTTTAAGTCGGACTACAGGACAAAGTCGGCCGACGTCCACTCGACAGGTGCGACACCGACGACGTAGATCTGGAACTCGGGCGCACTGCCTGAGCCGCCCGCCGTGTTGAATTCGAGGATCGTGTCGGCGCCGCCGTTCGCACTCGTGGTGCGGATCTGACCATCGGCGGTGAACGGTGCGCCATTTGCGATCAACGTGCCGCTGAACGAGTTGTCGCCCCCGCCGGCAATGGCATCGATCGCCGAGACGTCGATTCGATCGCCTGGCGTGGCGCCCGGATTGTCGAAGCCGTCGATCGTGTCGCGCGTGCCCGCGGTCACTCCCGTATCGCCCGTCGCGTTGTAGTCGAAGACGTCGTTCCCGATGGCGCCGACAAGATTGTCCGCCCCGCCGCCGCCGATCAGCGTGTCGTTGCCCTGGCCGGCGACGAAACGTTCGGCCGCCGCGGTGCCGGTGAGCGTATCGGCGCCGGATGTTCCGAGGAA
>CAYMXF010000540.1:0-2155 GCA_964393935.1 uncultured Planctomycetaceae bacterium | reverse complement strand
ATCTCATACTGCGCAAAGACGCTCGCCACGGCGAGCGAGGCAACGAAGATGAAGACACACGTCAAGTTTCGTTTCATCGAGTTCATGGAAGAAAACTCCTTGTCCGTTATGCGAATTGAGTCCTAATCTCCATCGACTGTCCCGTATGCCGTGGGGAAGAATACGAGCGAGAGGTGCGCCGCGCCGGCGCGGAGCATGCGCCCGGCGTCCTGAGGGTTGGCGAGTAGCGCCGCCGCCAGCGCGGACAACGGCACGATCCGAGAGCGCCCGCAAAGGATGTGTAACCGTACATGAGATTCCTTCTGTTGCGCCTCCATCTTGGTCGGTCCGCCCTCTACGGGTTTTCCACGTCCACGGTCCCGTACGATGTCGGGATGAAGATCAGCGAGAGGTGCGGGCGTATGGCCAGCGTCGCCGGGCTGGCATTCCCCTGCGCGATCACGTAGAACGTGTTCGAGCCGGCGTTGACGCTGAAGATCCCCTGAAACGTGCACGGGAAGCCCGTGCTACTCGCGATCGTGGTGTCGAACGTGATCAGTGTTCGATTGTTCTCCGACGCGAGCACGTCGGTGTTGTTCGGACCGACGGCGGCATCGATGGCGTCGTTTCCGGTTTGAATGGACCGGTAGACGTCGAACGTCGCGATGGCCAGGACGTACCCATTCCGCGGCACGGAGATCGTGCGAGTTGCCAGCGTGCGGAGAACGCCCTGCGTCAGACTCACGCTCGACGAGCCGATGTCCGCAGCGATCCCGACCTCGTCGCCAATCTCCTCGGCGCTAATCGAGCCGGTAGGGAGTACGACGCTGGCATCGCCCGAGGCGGCGACGACGTGGAGCTTGCCGGTCGGAGTGGTCGTGCCGATGCCCACGTCGCCGGCCGAATCAATGGTCATGCGGGTCGCGTTACCGCCCGTGCGGAATTGCAAGCCGTCGGTATTGGCGGAGTTGTTGAACACAATCCCGCCGGCGGCGCTGGTGGCGGACGAGCCTGGACGGCCGAACAACACGCCGCTTTCGTTGGCGTCGGGTGCAAGAATATTAAGGTAATTGCTAGTGTTGTTCTCGACGACCAGGGGAGCATTGGCGTTGGCGGTGATGGTTCCGGCCGAGGCGCGGAACACGTGGAGGTCGCCCTCCGGCACGGTCGTGCCGATGCCGAGGCGGCCGGAGGCATCGAGCGTCATCTGGTCGTTACCGCCAATGAGGAAGCGCAGCGGGGTGGCGCTGGATGTTGTGCCGATTCGGGTGAACGTACCGGTGGCTTGCACGAGAAACTGAGAGCCGGCGGTGCGCTCCACCTTGAGTTGGGCCACGGAGGGGTCGACCAGATGCAGCAGATTGGTCGGGCTCGCCGTGCCGATGCCGACGAAGCCGGTGTTGGTATTGGAGATGTTGGCGCCGCTGGTGGCCCAGGGGGCGGCGGAAAAGCGCGCGTAGGGCGCGGCGGTCAGCTCCTGGCGCGGCGTGAGCAGCGTGCCGCTCACCGTAATCTCCAGCCAGCGCTTGTCGCCGTTGTAGGCTATACCTCCGAAATCCAGTTGAACGGTGAAGAGGCCGGCAGCGACCACGACGGGCGGGGGATTGCCGCCGACGCCGTCGAAGGTCAGCGTCGGCCCAATCTGGTTGCCCACGGTTACGGCGTCGAACAGCTTGAAGACCATGTTGAAGCTGCCACCGGCCGGGCCGCCGCCGTTCTTGAGCTGGCCTTGATACGTGAACGCCGTGCCTAGCGGCGATTGGGCGGTCGCTGCCGACGCGGCAAGAGCCACCGTCACGAGTGCTGCGGAAAGACGAGTGTTCATGTCTTTCTCCTTTCAATTCGAAAACCGTTCGCGTTACAGTTCTTCAACGCGCCGCCGCGTGGGACACAGGCGACGGCGACCAATGCTCGGGCGCGGGGCGTTCGGGCTCCGCGCGGTAGTTCAGGCCCTTCTCCGGCGGCTGGCCGTAAAGCTCGGGGTGCTGGTAGGTGCCCTTCTCCACGCCCTCCTTCTCAACCTCGACGGGCGCGCCGCGCTGCTGGACCCAGCGGTCGTTGCGGAGGGCCTCGACTCGCCATGACACCTTCGCCCCGGGCGCGCCGCCCGCGATGCGGAACGAGCACACCGGCGCGGCCTCGCCCGGCCCGGCCTTGGCCCCGGCGCTCAGGGCGG
>CAYMXF010000539.1:0-2165 GCA_964393935.1 uncultured Planctomycetaceae bacterium | reverse complement strand
GGCAGGCTTTCCGAGAGAAGGATCGACCAGAGGTGCTCCTGCAATCGCGACTCCGCGGGCGCTGTACTCGACGGGCCTTCGTCGCGCAAACCTAGACCTTCGCATAGTCCAACCGACTGCTCGGTGCTGAAGAGATCGCCGGCCAGCCAGTCGAGTTTCCCGCGGTCCCGCGCGCTTCGTACCCAATCTCTTGCAGTGCGGGGCAGCAAGTGCGCGGCGACATGGCCCGCCAAGGCCGTGCCGCGAAAATGTCCTTCTCGCGTGGCACCGTGGAACTCTTGCCAGGCACGGGTTAGCGATCCGTGTGAGAGCAGATGCGCGATGAAGGGCGGAATGTAGCCTTCATAGCCGCAGAACAATTCGTCGCCGCCCTGTCCATCGAGCAGAACCGTGACGCTTTTTTCGCGGGCCAGGCGCATGACTTCCCACTGCATGTAAATCGAAGGCGAACCGAAGGGCTGCTCCTGGTGCCACACGAGCGAGGCCATGTCCTTTTGCAGCCGCGCGGCTGTGGGTTCGATTCGATGCCAATGCAACCCCGCACAAGCATTGATGACCGCTTCCGCGTATCGCGCTTCGTCAAGCGGCGAATTGGGTAAGCAGGCGGTAAACGCATTCTGCGTCCAGTGCGGCGCCTTCGCGGCATCTTCGGCGGTGAGGCGATGCACCAGCGAAACGATCGCCGAGCTGTCCAATCCGCCGGAAAGGCACGAGCCGACAGGCACGTCGCTGACCAGGTGCGATGCCACGGCCGCCGCCATTGTTTCGCGAATACGATCCGCTGTTCGTCCGGGGGGATTCGTCGGCGATCCCGGCGTCCAATACCGCCAAATTTTTCCGCGACTGGTCGGCTTCGTCTCCGCGCCTCGAAGTTCGAGAACGATCGCGCATCCCGGCGGGACTGACCAAACGTCTTCAAACAGCGTGCCGTCGGTGTGATCGACGAGCCCACGGCATAGAAAGTCTCTAAGCATCGCTGGTTCGATCGCGCGCGGCGCGCCGGGGATTTCGAGAAGGGCCTTGATCTCCGACGCGAACGCAAGGCCCTTGTCCAGTTTCGCAACGTAAAGCGGTTTGATGCCGAGCCGATCGCGGCTGAGGATGACGCGGCCGGCGGGCACGTCGTAGATGGCAAGGGCCCACATGCCTTCGAGCCGCTCGAAACAAGCGAGCCCCCACGCGCGGTAGGCGGCGAGCAGCACTTCCGTATCGCTGCCGCCGCGAAAGCTCATCCCTCGCGTCGTCAACTCCGATCGGAGTTCGCGAAAGTTGTAGATCGCGCCGTTGAAGACGAGCCACACATTCTCGTCGGGCGAGGACATCGGCTGATGGCCGGCCTCCGATGGATCGATGATGGCCAGCCGCCGTGCGCCGAGACCGACTTGCGCTGCGAGGTAGTCCCACGCGACCGGCTCGTCCGGTTTGCCCAGGCGGCGCTCGATGATCGGGCGGCCGCCAAGGCCGAAGACGACCGCTCCGCCGTCGTCGGGCCCGCGGTGATAGAGCCGCTGGGTCATGGCGGTGAGGACGGCCGCGCCGCGGGGGTCGAGTTGATCAAAGATGAGTCCGGTTATGCCGCACATGATTCAAAATAGCGAATGGCGAAAGGACACGACAGTGTTGCTCTTGGTTTTCATTTCGCTATTCGCTATTCGCTATTCGACATTCTTTTGATATCGCCTTGTGAAAGATCTCCGCGTACTGCTTCGCGACGGCCTCCAACGAGAACCGGGCCTGTCCGCGCGCGGCGATCGGCCGCCAATCCCACCGGGAATAATCGGCCAGTAGGCGGCGGATGGCGTCGGCCAAACTTCGGGCATTGCCGATTTCGCAGAGTTCGCCGTCGCCTTCGCCGATCAAGGGTTCGCAGCCGGTGCCGCGCGTGCCGATGACGGGTCGTCCGCTTGCGAGTGCTTCGCAGATGGCGAGGGGACAGTTCTCGCCGTGGCTAGGAAGCACGAGGAAGTGCGAGTTTCTCATTAGCTTTGCAACGGTCGCCTTGTCGCATAGACCGTGCAGGACCACTTGCTTGCTCTGACCGGCTTCCACGAGTCGTCGTCGAACTTCTTCCTCCATATCTCCGTATCCGGCGACGTGCCATTCGATGGCGAATGTGGTGTCTCGCGAAAGCTCGATCGCCGTTTCGATGAGTTCGCCGATCCCTT
>CAYMXF010000538.1:0-2165 GCA_964393935.1 uncultured Planctomycetaceae bacterium | reverse complement strand
ACGCGGTGGCGCATCGCGGGCAGGTAGACGTGGCGGATGTCCTCGAAGCCGACGTTGTAACGGCCCTCCAAAAGCGCGCGGACCTTTGCGGCGAGGGCGATGGCCTGCGCGCCGCGCGGGGACGAACCCCAGCGGACGTAGCGGTTGGTCAGCTCCGTCGCGAATTGACCGCGCGGGTGCGTCGCCAGGGTCACGCGGATGGCGTAGTCCTGTACGTGCGGGGCGAGGATGACGCGCTGGACCAGCTTTTGCGCCCCGACGATCTGATCGCCGGACATGACCGGTTTGATCTCGGGCTTGTGGCCGGTCGTCGTGCGATCGAGGATCGTGCCTAGCTCGGCCCGGCTCGAATAGTGAACGATGAGCTTGTAAAAGAACCGGTCGAGTTGCGCCTCGGGCAGCGGGTAGGTGCCTTCCTGCTCGATGGGGTTTTGGGTCGCCATGACGAAAAAGGGCGCGACCAGGGTGTAGCGATGGCCGGCGACGGTGATCGTCTTTTCCTGCATCGCTTCGAGCAGGGCTGACTGGGTCTTGGGCGTCGCGCGGTTGATCTCGTCGGCCAGGACCATCTGCGAGAAGAGCGGACCGCGCTGAAACTCGAACTGCCGCCGTCCGGTTTCGGCGTTTTCGGTGATGATGTTCGTGCCGATGATGTCGGCGGGCATCAAATCGGGCGTGAACTGGATGCGCGAGAACTCCAGCTTCAGCGCTTCGGACATCGAGCGGATCAGGTAGGTCTTGCCCAGGCCGGGGACGCCCTCCAATAGCGCATGGCCGCCGGTGAAGAGGCAGGTCAGCACGCCTTCGACGATCTCGTTGTGGCCGACGATGGCCTTGCCGATTTCGTCACGGACGGCCTTGAACTTGGCGCGGAATTCCTCCGCCGCTTTGGCTACCGCCGGGTCGATTTGTGTCGCCATGGTGTGCTCCGGTCCGTTGGATGACGGACGCCATTGTAACAACCGTCGCGAAACACGCGAGACGTTTCGTCCGGGTGGCACAATCTGGAGCAGACAGGCCGTGCGCTCCACTGAAATCACGGCCTCGCCTTCGGCGAGACCGTGCCACCCAGGCGCACGGGCCAGAGGCTCATGCCCCCCCTTTGCGTGAGGTCCGCAGTGCTACTTCTTGTCCTCGTCTTGCTGGTCGCGGGCACGCTTCTTGGCGCGGAGGAGTCGCGCGGTCGTTGCTTCCAGCGGAGGTTCATCCTTCTTTTCCTTGCCAGGCAAGGGCTTGCTTGCGTCGGCCTTGGCGCCGCCCATCGCATCGACCAGGTCTCCGCTGGGCTTGGCCGGTCCCGCCGCGCCGGTGAACTTCACCCCCGCCGACGGCGGCGCGATTGGATCCGACGGCGCGCCTAATATCGGCGCTTCGCCTTCGGCCGTTCGCTCGGCGCGGACCTTTTCGCGGACGTCCTTCAAGTCCGCGAGCGTGCGCGCGGCGCGACGGCCGGCGCCCCCCAGGCCCGGCAGGCTCGCGATGTAGCCCCGCACCGTTCTGGCGACCTTGATGGGGTCGATGGCGATGCGCCGCACGGCGACGTCGAGCAGGAAGGCGAAGACGGCCAGCTCCAGCAGCGTGTTCCAGATCGGCGTGCGCGTGATCGACGGCGGGAGGTTATGCGCGAAGACCATCTTGGCATCGGCCTCCGGCGTGAGCACCCGCCCGTTCGTCTCCTCGGCGACGGCCCGCAGGAGCGCTTCATTCGTTTCCAGTTCCCGAAACTCCGGCGAGTAGGCCACGTTTACGCCGGTGCGGATCATCGTCGGCCGCCCCTCGGGCCCGCCGCCGGCCACGACGTTGAGCAGGTACGAGCCTTGTTCGCCGAGCCGGAACTTGCCTTCGTAGCGGCCCGGGCCGGTCTGGGTGATCGTCACCGGCGTGGAAGTCTCGTCCGGCCCGATCGCGCGGCCCTCGAATTGCTGGAAGTTGGCGAAGCCTTCCTCTTGCAGGCTTTCGATGACGACTTGCCCCTCGTCGCCGACGACGGTCGTGGCGACGTCGTAATTGGCGGCGCTGCCCTGCTGCATGACCCAACGGATGGACTGCGCCCACAATTTGCTGAACGACGGCCAGCCGGCCCAGTTCGCGCCCCAATGTTTCCAGCGGCCGCTGGTGAAGGCGAGGGTCCGCCCAAAGCCGCACCGCCAATGGGCGAGCAGCGG
>CAYMXF010000537.1:0-2170 GCA_964393935.1 uncultured Planctomycetaceae bacterium | reverse complement strand
AGCAAGGCCTCGACGGAGCCGAGGATGCCGCCTTCGCGGACGAGGGAAATGAACGAATCGTAGGCCGATGTGCTCAAGGCAGGTTACTCCGTCTGATGAACATCTTCGCAAAAAGTCTATCAGATCGTCGTCGGTCTTGCGCGGTAGTTTTATGGACCGAAATCAAACAAAGTTTGGGCCGGGGAAGATTGAGGCGGCGCTGGCCCGGCACTATGCACCGGAAGCTCTCCGCGCGGCTTGTTCAATCCGTAACGCTGTACTGACAGACGGAAGAGCGAGCGAATGCTTTCCCAGTATTCGCCCTCGCCGCGCATGCGCTTGCCGAAATGGGTCTCATTGAGCTGCCCGCCGCGCATCTCGCGGATTCGAGATTCGACGCGCTGGGCCCGGAGCGGCATCGCCGCCTTGAGTCGCTCCATGAAGACGGGGGCGACGCTGCCGGGCAAGCGGAGGGCGGTGTAGTGCGCCGATCGCGCGCCGCATTCGGCCGCGCGGCGGAGCACCTCCGGGATCTCCTGGTCGTTCAGCCCGGGGATGATCGGCGCGACCATGACGCCGACGGGCACGCCGGCTTCTGTCAGCCGCCGCATGGCCTCGAAGCGCTTGGACGGCGGCGGGGCCTGCGGCTCGATCAGCCGGGCCATTTTGTCGTCGGCGAAGGGGATGCTCTGATAGACCTCCGCGCCCACCAATCGGTGGATCTGCGCGAGCAAGAGCGCATCGCGCATGACCAGGAAGCTCTTGGTAATGATCGAGACGGGATTGCCCATCTCCAGACACACATGCAGGCATTGCTGGGTCAACTTGTATGTGACCTCGATCGGTTGGTAACAATCGGTCACGCCGGAAAAGCAGATCGGCTGGCCGCGGAGCCTGGGCTTCTGCACCTCGGCGCGTAGCAATTCCGCCGCGTTCACCTTGGCGACGAGCTTCGTGTCGAAGTCGGTGCCGGCGCCCATGCCGAGATACTCGTGGTACGGCCGGGCATAGCAGTACGCGCAGGCGTGCTGGCAGCCGCGATAAGGGTTGACCGACCAGCGGAAGGGGATGTCCGGGCTGTCGTTCTCGGCGACGACGCTCTTGGCCCGCTCTTCATAGACCTCGACCTTGACGGGCGGCGCGGGCCCGAGCCACTCGCGGTATTCGCTGAGGTAGGGGTTGGGCGGATTGTCGACGAGCTTGAGGGCCATGCCGGTGAGTATATTCGGTGTTTGTTAGGGATGCAAGAGGTCGAAACGCTTTATATTTCTGGCAGGCTTCGACTATTCTGATTCAATTCTAGTGAAACTGAGCCGGTCAGGATGTGCCCGCAGGGAACGAAGCCGGCCTTTTGAAGCGTCTTGCGGGAAGCGATGTTTGTCGGGTTGCATCGCGCCGCCGGGATATTCCCGCGCTCGTAGCAGACTCTCTTCAACTCTTGCACCAGGAAGGAGCCGAGACCGCGCCTTCGAAATGGCTCGGCGACCGTCATGTAGATGTCGCCATAGGGTCGATTGTAGTGGAAAAGGATGCCCCCCGTCGCCGCGATCTTGCCTTCGACCACCACGACCCAATCCGCCGCGGAGTCCAGTTGATGCGAAAGAATCTGCGCGGCGTCTGCGGACGCGGCGGGCCGAAATACGGCGCCGGGCGGCGAGAACGCCGTCGTGAGTTTATCATGAAAGAGTATCTTCTCGCTCGTCACGTTTTGAGCGAACGTGTGCAGCATGACGGTCAGTAGCGCGTCGTTGGTCTGCGTCTCGATCGCGATCGCACGGCTGGCCGTCAGCAGCGCGCCAAAGAGATCGAAGACGCGCGACCGGTGCTCCGGAAGAACGTAGAACTCGAAGACCGTGGGCTTGTCCTTCCAAGGCCCGCCGACCGCGATGGAACCGTAGCCGACGGCAGCACCGCCGGCGGTGAAAAGATAGGGCTGGGTCCATCCTTCGCGGGAGTGGAGCGAGTCATGCACAATCTGACAGTTCATCTCCTGTCGAAATATCTCGCGCAAGGAGAGAATGTCTTCAACACGGGCGGCTTTGGTGGAGAGTTCCATGGCGGACCATTAAATCATCACCCATGCCGATGTCCATTGTGAATGGTTGCTGACGCGATCAAGACGAGTCGGGGGTCGGGAATCCGCATTCCGCAATCCATTTTATCCTGTGCGCTGAGCATCTATGAAGCGGTG
>CAYMXF010000536.1:0-2179 GCA_964393935.1 uncultured Planctomycetaceae bacterium | reverse complement strand
CTGGATCGCCATGCGGCGCGAGATCTACCCGCTCATCGATGAGTTGTCCCCGCCGGAGCTCGCCGATCCGTTTGTGCTCTTCGATGAAAACGGCGTCACGCTGGCTGGCCGATACCGCGCGGGCGGGATGGACGTCGTGCTCTCCATCGACATCGAGGTTCGCTTCAACGGCGAGGAGATCGTCCTCCGCGCGCGGAGCATTCGCTGCGGCTCGGTCAGCCTGTCGCTGAATTTCGGTGGCCTTCCCCTGGCGACACCATTCAAACGAGAACGCGAAAAGACATGGCCCGGCAGCCCGCGGATGACCGGTGATTTCGTGAACGGCGTGCATATCGAATCCCAGGCGTGGTGGAAGAACGGAGGGATGGAGTACCGCGTCCGGCGTATCGCCCTCAAGACAGGTCAACTCGACATCGAGATCGAGCCGTTGGGAAGACATCAGAAGAAGTGATCAGTGGTTAGTGGATAGTGGCCAGTTGGAAGTAGGGCGGGCTCTGCCCGCTTAGGGGTCAGTGAAAATAAGCCGCCACGAATCGTCCGCGATGCGCGAAAGCTCGTACGAGCCTATTAACTTCCGTCCTTGGAAGAGGACGTGCCAACGGTCGGACGATCGGGCGCTCATCGTACACCGGCCGCGATCGTGCCGTCGGACCTCGCCGCGGTCGCCAGACACGTAACCCTCGTAATCGAGATACCCGCGCCGATGATCGCCGATCCATCGACAGGATAGCGGTGAAATTTGCGCCGTTTCAGGCGGTTGTGGGCACTTCCACGTCGCCAGATGTTCACCCTCGTCGATCATCAGATCGTAGTGTGTCCCCTCCCGGTCGTCGTGGCGAAGCACCACGAAGGCGGTGGCTGCTTTCTCGCCATCCCCAAGACGCCTTCCTAATCCAGCCTCGTTGAGACTCACCATCAGCACGCTCCTTAGACGCTTGCATCGCTATTAGCAGGCCAGTAGCATCATAGCCACGATGACGCCCAGGAAAATATTTCTACCGATCAGTTTACTTTGTGCGTGCCTTGTGGCCGGCTGCGGCAAACCCCGGGCCGAGTTCGACGAGATCATGCACGATGGCATCGCCGAGTACGAGGCCCACCATTACCGCGACGCCCTCGGGATGTTCAAGCATGCCCAGGAAGTGGACCGCGAGCGGCCCGAGCCGACGTACTACACGGGACTGTGCTACTTGGGCATGGCCGATCGTCAGTTCAAGGAGGACAACTTGCCCGCGGCGCTGCGGAACTGCGATGCCGCGATCGGCGCTTTCGACGCCTCGGTCGGGGCCTTCCCCGGCTACAGTCTTGCCGTGCAAGCAAAGACCGACGCGCTCAAGCTCAAAGGCAAGCACGCGGCCGCGCTGGACATCGCCAACTGGGCCGCCCGAAATTGCGGGCCGCAGGCTAAGATGCTTATCCTCAAGGGTCGCCAGTACGCGCAGGCCGGCGATCTCGATCAAGCGCAGCTCGCTTTCAAGCAGGCCACGACGGTCGAGCCCAAGAACGCCGCCGCCCATGCGGAACTGGGCCTGTTCTTCATGCGCTGCGGGAATGATCGCGAAGCCATCCACTGCCTCAAGAAAGCCTACGAGCTGGACCCCGGCGCGCCGGGCGTGGTGGCGGCCCTCGCCCGATTGGGGGCCTCGCCGGAACGCACGCCGCGCACCTAGCGCCCCGGCATCATGATCCGGTCTGGTTCTTAAACCGATGCTATGATCCGGCGAGTTGGTTACGTCTCGTCGCCAGGATCGCAGTCAGGATTCGCGCGTGTCTCTGCTCGAGGGGAATCTCAACCAACGACTCGTGACGATCGCTCGATCCGCGATCTCGGCCGATCTTTTCGGCCTCGCCGACGACGGAGGCGGCGCTGACTTCCTCGACCGGCCCGCCGGCGGAGTCTTCGTCACTCTCCGGAAGTTCGGACGCCTCCGCGGTTGCATCGGCACCTTCACGCCGTGCGGCAGCCTCGTCGAAACCGTGCGAAGCATGGCCGCTTCGGCGGCGCGCGATCCCCGTTTTGTGGACCTGCCGATCAGCGCCGCAGAAATGAAGGACATCGCCATAGAGATTTCCATTCTATCGCCGCTTCAACCCATCGCGGACCCGCTTAGTCTGACACTCGGTGTGCATGGCATTTACATCCGACGCGGTCATCGGAGCGGTTGTTTTCTGCCGGACG
>CAYMXF010000535.1:0-2180 GCA_964393935.1 uncultured Planctomycetaceae bacterium | reverse complement strand
TGTCAAACATATAAAACGCCGCCGGAGACTGATTGACCACCTGTTCGATCGCGGCAAATCGAACCTCTGGGCTGCCATCGCGTGCGTCGATCGTCGCGAGGATCTGCGCGCGGTGTGCCGGCGACAGGCGGATCGGTTTCCTGCGGCGAAACGCCTTGAATGACGGCGATCGTAACACTCGTGGCATCGAAGGTGGCGCTCCCGTGGCCGGAACTCAAAGTGAATCTCTCGGCCTCACCGGAAAAATCTTACGCCACCGCGGGTGCTTTAAGATACTACCGCGGGATCCCAGAGATTTGCCGATTTCTGCCGCGGGGTGGATTTTCGGTACGCATATGCGATACGACCACACGAAGAGCAACCGATCGACACTGGTCAGCGACACACGCTTGGGCGATGTCCGCCGAAGAACGTTGAGCTGATGGCGGAGGATCAGGATCTCATGGTGCGGTTTGGCCCGCGACCAGAACAACGAAACCAGCGTCGTCACCAGGGAACGGATGATCATGACCATCGCCGAGCATCGTTACCGGATTCGCTCTAGCAGGTCGACCAATCCGTCGAATCGAATTCTCAGTATGCACAGGGCAGTATGACGCAGCGCTGTAATTGCGGGTGTACGCTGTAAAGATCCGTCACCGCAAAACAGCGGTTACAATCTTAATGCGTGAGCAGCTTGATCTGGATCAATGAGCATCTGTCAATTAGTTCTATTTTTTAACAATAGACGGTGAGGTCACGCCATGAACCAATGTGCGGCTGCAAGCTCTCGGCCAAATCGCGGTTTCGCGAATAGGCTATTCTCATTTCTCAGCGCAGTAATTTATTACGGCACCGACTGGATCAAAGATTGGCGTTTTGCAGCGGGGCATCGCTTATACATCGAAATGCTCGAGAAGAATGGCGAACTTGACGCTCTGCTTGAAGCAGTTGGCATTACACGCGAGCAACTCAAAGCGTCAGAGATTTCGCCAATTGCCGCGGAAGACCTCTTACTTTCCATGATGCAGCGTCTCTGCATTTCAAGCGAAGATGCGAATGCCGAGCCGCTGACGGTTGCCAGATCGCACTGTCAGTCATGTGAGAACTGGAGACGCTGCCGGCGTTGGCTCGATCATGGCATCGATGAGGAAGCCTATCGTAAATTCTGCCCAAACGCCGCGCTGTTCGATCGACTCCGCCTTGTCCCTGCCGCAAGCTCGAATCCGGACATAGTGGTGGTGCAGCCCGGACAGGATCGGCCACCGGAGGATCCTTCCCACGGTCTGAACGGAGCGTGATACAGGCGCGTCCTTGCCGAGTGCCAGATGCGTCCTCACCTCGTTGTCGTAAGCGGCGTAGGCCGCAAGAACGTGGCGCAGATGCCGCTGGCCGAACACGACGATATGGTCCAGGCATTCGCGGCGGATCGAGCCGATAAGCCTCTCGGCATACGCATTTTGCCACGGCGATTGCGGGGACGTCGGTCGGTCGCGAATACCCATGGCTCGTAGGCGCCGGATGAACACGTCGCCATAAACCCCGTCTCGATCGCGGATGAGATTGCCCGGCGCTTCATCCCAGCCGCAGGCTTCGGTGATCTGACGGGCGATCCATTCCGCGGTCGGATGAGCGATCACCCCACGGGACAGGAGTTCGCGCCGGCCGTGACGAAGCATCAGGAATCCATTGAGCAATCGAAACGACACCGCCGGCACGACAAAGAGGTCGATCGATGCAATTTTATCGATGTAGTTCCGAAGAAACGTCCGCCAACCTTGTGAAGGCGGTCGTCGATGCCGAGCCATATATTGGGCCACTGTCGTTTGGCCGACATCGATCCCGAGTTTGAGGAGCTCGCCATGGATCCGCGGGGCTCCCCAAAGCGGATTGTCCAGGCTCATTTGGCGAATGAGCCGACGGATCTCACCTTCTGTCTTTGGTCGACCGCCGCGGGACAGTGACTTCCAACGCCAGTCGGCTCGGAAGCCGCGGCGATGCCATCGAACAATCGTTTCAGGGTTGATGATCGCGAAGGCGTCCAGCGTCGTTGGGACCAGCCGATAGAGCGACACAAAGAACAGTCGGTCGACGCTGGTCAACAATACCCGTCGACGTGCTTTGCGCCGAAAGATATTCACCTGGAGACGAAGGACCAGGATCTCCGCCTCACGCCGCGCCCTGGACTTGAACAGCGACGC
>CAYMXF010000534.1:0-2182 GCA_964393935.1 uncultured Planctomycetaceae bacterium | reverse complement strand
GCCGCATCCCCTGCCTGGACCGCATCCACGGCCTCATCGGCTTCCAGCCCAAGACCGACCTGTCCGAAATCCTCCGCCAAGTCATCGCCGAAAAGCGCACGTTGCTCGGCCTCAGAACCCACCCCGCGAGGGGTGGGCCGAATGCGAGTGCGCTCGATCCGAAGATTCAATAGTGACAGCGCGCCACAGCGGTTCACGTTTGTATGCCGCGGCCGGCGCCCCGGCCCAAATGTGGCGAATATCGGTACTGTATCGTTTCGTGTAGCAGCACCGTGCCGAGCGCGAGACCGATCAGAACCACGCCCGCGAGGGCGTGCCGGGAGACGCTTCGTGGGGAGTCTACGGTCGTCTCGCGCGGCAGCGCTGGCCGACCCGGCCTTGCGGCCGGGGTTCTGACGCCCGCGGCCGGCGCCCCGGCCCCGATGCGGCGACGATGCAACCCTGGTTCAGCGAGGGATCATTGCTCCTTCCGCTTCACACGAAACAACCGAGCGCCCATCATCACCGCGCCCAGCGTCATCATCAACGGCACGCCCGCGCCGCACGCGCCGCAAGACGCGCTGGTCCCAGGGAGCGGAGCCGGCGCACAGGCATTGCCGATCCCATCGCCATCGGTGTCCGCCTGGTCGGCGTTGGCGTTGTTCGGACAGTTATCGCAGGCGTCGCCCACGCCATCGCCGTCCGTATCTTCCTGACCGGGTTTGGCGGCGTTCGGGCAGTTGTCGCAAGCGTCGCCCACGCCGTCGCCATCCGTGTCTTCCTGGCCGGGGTTGGCGGTGTCCGGGCAGTTGTCGGCGCTATCGGCCACGCCGTCCTTGTCGCGGTCCACGACGGTCGCACCGTCCACCAGCACCACAAAGCGGTAGTCGGTGTCCAGCGCCGCGGCCTCGCCGCCGTGGGCAACGCGAATGTAATAGACGCCCGCGCTCGGCGCAACAATGGCGCCCGCGGCGTTGCCATCGCCGATGATGGCGAAGCCGCCGAAGCCGACGTTATCACCAGTCGCCAGGAGCGTGGTCCCATCGACGTCCAGGATGCTCAACTCCGTGTCCGTGAACATAGCATCGTTGTCGGGGTTGTCATCCATGATGACGACGAGACGCTCGCCGGCGCGCACGGTCACCTTGTAGAAATCCACGTCCGCGCCGGAGACAGTTCCCGTCATCATCCGGGCCGTGAGGGAATTGGCCGTGGCGACGGTATCGTTGCCCTCCTGCTCCGCCGCGCTCTGGGCCGGATTCACCACCGCTTGATAGAGTCGATAGGGCGAGATGGGAGTCATGGAGAGGCCACCGATGCCGTTAACGAGATAAAACACGTTTCCCGCCTGAGACACCACGGCTCCCGCCACCGCCGCGCTGGTAGCCCCGACGGCAGGCGGCCCATCAAACTGATCAATTTCAAGGATTGTCGTGGTGTCATTGTTGAACACATTCAGTTCAACACTCTTGAGGGGGGTGGATTCCTGCCCGTCGGCATAGACGAAGACCAGATCGCCGACCGCCGCCGAGCTTCGCCAGCAGTCAGGATTGGCTTGGAAACCAGGGCCCGGGCCGTAGGTGATGGCGCCCAGCCCGAACTGGCCCGGCGCCAGCGAATTTGCCAGCGCGGGCGAGTCATTCGATTCGGCCTCGTGGATGTCCCCGGCGACGGCCGACAAAGGCGCAAGGCACGTCACCCAGCCGGCTACCGCCAGTAGGACACTGGTCCGTCGCATCAGACGGAGTAGATCAAAGCGGCAAATATCAACAACTCTAAGACCGTTCTCGTTCATGATTTATCTCCAAAGACGTATTGGGTTCTCCGCCGCCATCGCCAGCCGGCGATCAGCAGCGGCGTAAAAATCCCGACCGGCAGGACGCCCGATGCGCAGGAGCCGCAGGGCGCGCCGGGCCCAGGGAGCGGAGCTGGCGCACAGGCGTCGCCGATCGCGTCGCCGTCGGCGTCGGCCTGGTCGGCATTGGCGTTATTCGGACAGTTGTCGCAAACATCGCCTTTGCCGTCGCCGTCCGCGTCGGCCTGATCGGCGTTGGCGTTGTTCGGACAGTTGTCGCAGACATCCCCTTTGCCGTCGCCGTCCGCGTCCGCTTGATCGTCGTTGGCGACCGTAGAGCAGTTGTCGCAGGCGCTACCGAGGCTGTCCGCGTCGGGGTTGGCTTGGTCGGCGTTCGGCGTGGTGAGG
>CAYMXF010000533.1:0-2184 GCA_964393935.1 uncultured Planctomycetaceae bacterium | reverse complement strand
GTGACGATGACGACGATCGTCGTCGCGCTCTGTGCCGGCGTCACGCTCGTTCCCGTAGCCCGTCTCGAACGATATGGCCATGCCCTCGCGGGTTTCGTCATTCTGTCGTGCGGCATCGCGGTGAAGGCAGGGATGTAGCGAGAATGGTGAATTCAGAATAGCGGAAGGCGAAAGTAGAATGCGGGCCTCCCGCTCTCCTTATCGTGGGGGCCGAAAATGAGAGAGCGATTAATCCTTCTCCTGCCGCTCCACTTCATCCAGGTATTTCTGGAACTCGCCCATTTTGTAGGAGATGAAGCAAAAGGCATGGTGCAGGGCCAGCCACTCGACGTCGGTCTTGTCGTCTTCGACTTCGTGGCGGAGCTCGTTAAGCTTGGCAAGCAGGGGTTCGGCTTTCATGTGACGTCCTTTCGACAGCGATTATAGCGTGGGGGAGTAAACGTGCGCATGGATGGGACCGCTCAGGGCGAGGGAGCAACTCGTGCGCGCTACACGCCGAGCAGTTCGTCCACGATACATTGGATATCGTCGCCGTCGAACGTGCAGTCGAGGTTGCAGTCGCGCAGCGGTCGGCCGGCGCTGTCGACGGGTTGCCCCGCAGGCGTTCCGGGGCAGACGTCGCCTTCGTTCGGGATGCCGTCACCGTCGTTGTCGCAACCGAGGGAGTAAACGTAGAGCGAGCCGGCATTGGCCCCGGCGGCGTGGTCGTCGAAGTACGCCCCGACCAACGCCGTGTCGCTCGACAACGCGACCGAGCCGCCGAATTCGTCATTCACCGCCGCGTCGGAGGCGGTCAGTTTACCCTGCTGGATCCACGCACAGTCGGCGCGGACAAAGACATAGGCCGAGCCAGCGTCGCTCCCGCCGGCGTGGTTGTCCAAGACCGACCCAACCCCAACCATGTCGCCTGAAAGCGCGACCGAGAAGCCGAACTGGTCTTCAGCCGCCGCGTCGGAGGCAGTCAGTTTGGCCTGCTGGGTCCAGAGGCTGCCCGCGCGGCCAAATACGTAGGCCGAGCCGGCATTGGTCCCGGCGGCGTGGTCGTCCAGAACGGATCCGACCACCGCCATGTCGTCCGACAACGCGACCGAGTCGCCGAAGTGATCGCCCGCCGCCGCATCGAGGGCGATCAGCTTGGTCTGCTGGGACCAGACGAGGCCGGAGCGCACAAAGACGTAGGCCGCGCCGGTTCCGCCTCCGGATCTCGATCCGACCAACACCGTATTGTCCGACACCGCGACCGAGCGGCCGAATTCGTCACTGTTCTGCCCGTCGAAGTCGGCCAATCTGGCCTGCTCGGTCCAGACGCTGCCGGAGCGAACGAAGACATAGGCCGAGCCGCGGTCGGCGGTCCCGAAATCATGGTCGTCGTCGTGCGCCCCGACCACCGCCGTGTCGCCCGAGACGGCGACCGCGTTGCCGAAATGGTCAAGGGACTCCGCGTCGGAGGCGATCAACTTGGCCTGCTCGGTCCAGACGGTGCCGGAGCGGACGAAGACGTACGCCGCGCCGGCATCGGAGAGGTCATCGTGGGTGTTGAACTGCGCCCCGACCACCGCCGTGTCGCCCGAGACCGCGACCGAGATTCCGAACCAACCACCCGTCCCGTCGGAAGGGGTCAGCTTGGCTTGCTGCGTCCAGACGCCGCTAGTGCGTACGAAGACATAAGCCGCGCCGATGGAGCTATTATGTAGGTACGCCCCCACCACCGCCGTGTCGCCGGAGACCGCAGCCGAGTAACCGAAGACGTCTCCCGCCCCCGCGTCGGAGGCGATCAGATTGTCCAGTTCCGCCGGAGTGCATTGACCCCGTGCCGGCGCCGCGGCCGTGACAGCAAGCAAGGCGCAAATAGCCGCCCAACGGAAGCGCAGAGTCATCCGATCCAACCGAGTTCGAGACGGGTTCACCGGTCGTCCTCCTCTTGGAGAGTCACGGGCCCTCGCCAAGTCAAGAAGTCATGTTCGCGTGCCCGAGCGGCGCGTAAGGTGGTTAGGCGCCATCATAGCCGACAAACAGGGTGCGATTCAACCCCCTTCCCCCCAATATCACCGCCTGTTCGGTATCGTCGCGGCAGCTTACATCTTCAGCTTGTCGCGGAGGAAGTCGAGACACTTGCTTTTGTCGATCCGATCTTGCGCGCCGGTGTCGCGGTCGCGAACGGTGACCGTGCCGTCCTCCTTCGTC
>CAYMXF010000532.1:0-2185 GCA_964393935.1 uncultured Planctomycetaceae bacterium | reverse complement strand
CCATGACATCGAGGTTCGCGAGATAGTCCTTCGCCAGGGGATCGAGCGAGACGAGATCGCCGCCAATCTCCGAGGCGACGGTTCTGGCGCTGCTCGTAGCGAACTGCGGTTGAACGAAGATGGTATGGACGCCGGCCTTTTTGGCTCGTTCGATCATTTCAGCAAGGTCCCTGCCGCCGGGTTCCTTCCCGCTTTCTTCCACGGCCAACTGTTTGAGCCCGTAGGCGTCGCCAAAGTAGCCGAACGACGGGTGAAAGACGAAAAACTCGCGGCCCTTATAGGGGGCGAGCGTCTTGGCCGCACGGGCGTCGGCCGCGTCAAGATCGGCCTGAAAAGCGCGGCAGTTCGCGTCGTAATCGAGCGCATGGGCGGGATCGAG
Organism: uncultured Planctomycetaceae bacterium; assembly: GCA_964393935.1. Classification (GTDB taxonomy): domain Bacteria; phylum Planctomycetota; class Phycisphaerae; order UBA1845; family UTPLA1; genus DATEMU01. The sequence continues at coordinate 1,806 of CAYMXF010000532.1, read as the reverse complement.
GCGGGCCAGGGCCGTGGCGATGGTTTGGGCCTGCGTCTTCACCAGCTTGGGGTCGAGCCAAATGTGCGGATCCTTGTTGCCTTCGCCAGGGTGATCGTGCGGCTCGTCCTCGCAATGATCCGTGCTCGGGCGAAGTGTAATTCCCTCGCGCGTATCGACGACGACCAGAAGCGGATTGGTCGAGCGGATTTTCTCGACGAGCGTTCGCTCGAAGGGAACGCCGATCGTGAAGTAGACCTGCGCGCCGGCCAGGTCGGCCATCTGCCGTGGCGCCGGCTCGTAACTATGGTAGGACTGGCCGGGCCCGACCATCACCTCGACTGCTACATGCTTGCCGCCGACGCGCTCGACGAAATACGCCTGAGGCAGGATGGTGACGAACGCATGCAATTCCCCCGTCGTCGGCGGTTGTAAAGGTTCCGGGCGACAGGCGGCGGCCAGGAACAAGATGACGGCGCCGAGGCCCCAACACACGGCGGGAGTTTGCAAATAAGAATATGAGCGGCGAGTCATCATCACGACGAACCCATTGCTGTAAACATCCTTGGTAATACATTGTAATACAACGGGATCCGGCCGGCCACCTCCACCAAGCGACCGGTCGTACAGGCGGGTTTTCGCGTAAAAACGCTGAAACGGGTCGGCCGAGGCCACTACCCGTTTCGGCTACCGAGTACGCAATGGAAGGAGGAGAGGTTTATGCCCTCTTACGGCGAACCCCTTCCGAGGGTTCATTTCAAAATCGTCGCCAGCATCCGGTCCGTCGCGATGTCCAGCTTTTGCGGCGTTTCATAAGTATCGTTCAGGATCGCGTTTCGAGCATCCACGATCTTTCGGGCCCGAGCCTCGGGCAACTCCGCCAAGCGGCTCAAGAAACCAGCCAATTCGGAAATCTCCACGCTGTCTTCGATCACAGCCGTGTTGCCGGAATCAGAGCGCCGCGAGGATTGATTCGCGAACTCTCTAAGAGTTGTGGATAACGCCAGGGTGCCAACCGAGTTAATTTCGTTCATGTGGAATACCTCGCCGGTTCTCGTCTAGTAAATCATAGGTCCTATATTTGCCACTAACGAGAGATTCGACGGCGAAGTTCTCGAATCTCTTATCTGCCCGAGGCCACTCATCTATCTTCGGCCGGCATTTTTTGCCGATGCGGCCTGATGGAAATGGCCATTAACTCCTTACTGAAACTATCGGCCGTGGGTCCTCCCGGACTACAGGCATTTTGTGATCGACCACTATATGTTGAGGCGGAGAAGATTGTGCATTATTTCGCGTATTGTGAAAATCTCCGCACTCTTATCGGGCGACTTGTTATAAGTCCTTCACCGCCAATACTTGCGAGTGGGATCGATGGGTTTTCACAGTTTCTCCTTTCCATCAACCGCCTTCATCCGCCAACCACAATTGGTAGTGTCCTAATCCAGATCGAACGCCCCGGTTTCCGATTATCACATGCGGTGCAAAGGTGCTGATAACGTCGTATTAGCCGATAGTCGGCTGTTTTTGCCGTTGTCCGCCGGCTCGGAGAACGAACCGCCTTGATTGACAGCGCGGCGGGCCGAATCTGGAAGCAGGCTCTAACGGGCCAATCTGTATAATCGCGATCCATGTCCAAGAGTTCTCGCACCGACCGGGCGGCTGAACTGGCTCAGAAGTTCGCCGACCTCGATCCGCCGTTTACGGCCGACGAGGCCTTAACCGAATCCTCACGGTGCCTGTTCTGCTTCGACGCCCCGTGTACACGGGCATGCCCCACGCACATCGACGTACCCAAATTCATTCGTCAGATTCTTCACAAGAACC
>CAYMXF010000531.1:0-2189 GCA_964393935.1 uncultured Planctomycetaceae bacterium | reverse complement strand
GCCATGGCCGGCAGCGGAGGACACTCCCAAGCCACTCATCTTATCGTACCCCCGGACCAGGCCCGTTTCAAGCCCAACTCGCCATCAATGGTGCATCTTCTTCATAATAATAAGGTGAGAGTTGGTGAAGGGTTCGAAAGGCGAGGTAGCCGCTGCCCGACGGAATCCCTCCAGGGCGTCCCCCATTCTCAGCCAGGGCCTATAAATGGCCGCCTTTTGAGGGATTTACGTCTTTGCCGTGTTCGGACCCGGCCCAAGAACCTGGCGAATTTTTTCGGTCGTAACCGGCGAGATGAGTCCACGTTCGGTGATGATCCCGGCGATGAGCCGGGCCGGCGTCACGTCGAAGGCCGGGCTGAAGACCGGGACGTCCGCCGGGGCGATGGGGAGGTCCTGGATCATGCGCACCTCGTCGGGGTCGCGATGCTCGATGGGGATGGCCGAGCCGTCGGCGATGGACAAATCGAAGGTCGAGCTGGGCGCGGCGACGTAGAAGGGGATGCCGTGGGCGTGGGCCAGGACGGCGATGCCGTAGGTGCCGATCTTGTTGGCCGTGTCGCCGTTGGCGGCGATGCGGTCCGCGCCGGTCACGACGAGGTTCGCCTTCTTCTGCGCCATGACGACCGCGGCCATGCTGTCGCAGATCAGCGTCGTATCGATGCCGGCGCGGGTTAGTTCCCACGCGGTGAGCCGCGAGCCTTGCAGGAGCGGGCGGGTCTCGTCGACGTAGGCCGTGAATTTTCGACCGGCCTCGTGCGCGGCGTACATGAGGGCCAGCGCGGTGCCGTACTCGCTAGTGGCCAGCGCGCCGGCGTTGCAGTGCGTCAGCACGCCGCCGCCCTCGGGGATGAGGTGCTGACCGGCCGCGCCGATCGCATGGCACATCGCGGCGTCTTCGTCGCGGATGGCGTGTGCCTCGGCGAGCAGCGCCGCTCGCGCGTCGCGCCATGTCCTACCGGCCAGCGACGCGGCCTTGCGCCGCATCCGATCGAGCGCCCAAAAGAGATTGACGGCCGTGGGGCGGCTCGTCGCCAAACGCTCGCACACTTTTTCGACGACGCTGAGCCAGGTGTGACACCGGCTATCTTCTGTGTGGCACCGGCTATTTGCCGGTGTGGTCGTATCGCCCGGTTTCGCCTCATCGCACCCGACAATGACCCCATACGCCGCCGCAACGCCGATCGCCGGCGCCCCGCGGACTTGCAAACGCTTGATCGCCTGCCAGACTTGTTCAAGGGTCGTGCATTGGATCGTTACGACCTGATTGGGCAGCAGCGTCTGGTCGATCATCTCCAACGCGCCGTTCGGCGGGATGGAGTCGTTCCACCAGAGGGGGCGAAGGTTCTCAATCTTTTTGGTTTTCGAAGGCATTGAGTAGGCGATGACGGCGTCAGTTTAGTGGAAAGATCTCGCCGATCAGTTTAGCGTAACGATTCGGCGGCGTCGCTTGGCGAGTAGAATGCCAAGTACGAATAGTGATAGCGTCGTCGGCTCGGGGATTTGCGCGACCCACGCTTCAATATTGCCGACAGGGTTGATACCTTGCCCAACGATCGTCAAACCATCTCCAGAGACCCCGCGCGCGGCCTGCAAAGTCCAGCCGGTGAGGTCTAATCCGAGATCATTGGTCAGTACGGCACGCAAGTTGCGCATGCCGTTTATGCTGTCCCAAATAAACGCCCCTTGCCCGGATGAGGATTCACCGGAACCAACTATAACAGAGCCGTCGCTGGATGTGGCGTACGCCCAACTCTCAAAGACACCACCCGGCAGATCGCCTAGGCCGACCATGCCACCGCCGCTAGTCCAGCGGAACGCCTCGATGCCGGACGCGGATTCACCGTAACCAACAACAACGGAGCCGTCGCCAGATGTACAAGTCGCCCCGCTCACGAAGCCACCTCCAGGCAGGTCGCCAAGCCCGACCATTCCACTGTCGTTGGTCCAGCGGAACGCCTCGTGCCCGGATGCGGAAAAACCGTACCCAACGACCACAGAGCCATTGGCGGATGTGTTGTATGCAAAGCTTTGAAAGTCACCGTCTGGCAAGTCGCCCAGGCCTTCCATCCCGCCGCCGTTAGTCCAACGGAACGCCTCTTGACCGGACGCTGATTCACCGCGTCCAACAATAACAGAGCCATCGCCGGAGGTGCCGAGCGCCAAACTGCTAAAGCCACCGCCCGGCAGGT
>CAYMXF010000530.1:0-2190 GCA_964393935.1 uncultured Planctomycetaceae bacterium | reverse complement strand
TTGAGGATGTCGATCTGCGGGCCGTCGTCGTCGGTGTAGTCGGTCACGCCGACGAGCTTCTTGTCGCCGCGCTCGACGGCCTGGTTGTACTTGTAGGCCGCGTCGGCGATCTCGCGGCGGACGTAGCCGTTCTCGATGGCGGCGATCATGCCGCCCATCTCGTCGATGTCCTCGATGTACTCGCGGGCCTCGGCCTCCAACTGGTTGGTGAGCGATTCGACGTAGTAGCTCCCGCCGAGGGGATCGACGGAGTTCGTCACGCCCGTCTCGTAGGCGAGGACCTGCTGCGTCCGCAGGGCGAGCGTGACGGCGTGCTCGGTCGGCAGGCAGACGGTCTCGTCCATGCTGTTGGTGTGCAGCGATTGACACCCGCCGAGGACCGCGGCCATCGCCTGATAGGCGACGCGCATGAGATTGACGTGCGGCTGCTTGGAATAGAGGCTGCAACCGGCGGTCTGGCCGTGGAAGCGGAGCCACATCGAGCGCTCGTTCTTGGCCCCGAACCGCTCCTTCATGTACCAGGCCCACAGGCGGCGGGCGGCGCGGAACTTGGCGATCTCCTCGAAGAAATCGTTGTGGCTGTTGAAGAAAAAGGAAAGCCGCGGGGCGAAGGCGTCGATGTCCAGGCCGCGATCGACGCACGCCTGCGCGTAGGCTAGACCGTCGCCGAGGGTGAAGGCGAGTTCCTGACCAGCGGTGGAACCGGCCTCGCGGATGTGGTAGCCGCTGACGGAGACGGCGTTGTATTGCGGCAATTCCTTCGCGCAAAACTCGATCGTGTCGGCGACGAGGCGGACGCTCTCGGCCGGGGGGAAGACGAATTCGTTCTGGGCGTGGAACTCCTTGAGGATGTCGTTCTGGCAGGTACCGCGGAGGTCCTTTCGCGAAACGCCCTCCTTGTCGGCGGTGGCAATGTAGAAGGCAATGAGGATCGCGGCGGGGGCGTTGATCGTCATGGAGACGGAGACATCGCCGAGGTTGATGCCGTCGAAGAGGACTTCGTAATCGGCGAGCGAGCTGATCGCCACGCCGCATCGCCCCACCTCGCCGACCGAAAGCGGATCGTCGGCGTCGCGGCCCATGAGCGTCGGCAGATCGAAGGCCGTGGAAAGGCCGGTCTGACCCTTGCCCATGAGGAACTTGAATCGCTCGTTGGTCTGCCGGGCGGAGCCGAAGCCGGCGAACTGGCGCATGGTCCAGAGCTTCTTGCGATAAAGCTCGCGATGGACGCCGCGCGTGAAGGGATACTCGCCGGGGTCGCCGAGGTGCGATTCGTAGTCGACCTCGGCGATATCCTCTGGGCGATAGACCGTCTCGACGGGGCGGGCGGAGATCGTGCTATGGGGGCCGATTTCGCCGGGGTGATGGGTAATTCGCTCTGCCATTGATTAGTCCGCTCCTCAATATAGTGTAGGTCCGCGAGGCGAAGCGTGACTCTATCCGACGAGTCCGCCAAACGGCAAGCCAAGGCGGTAGGTTACTCGCCCTAGACAGCGCCTGCCCAGCTCGGCCGGCGCTTCTCCAGGAACGCCTTCAAACCCTCGCGCGATTCTTCGCCGAGGAATGCCTTGCCGAAACATTCCGCCTCCCCGGCGAATCCTTTTTCCAGCCACGATGCTTCGTGGGCGCATAGGACGTGTTTGGCCAGACGCACCGCCGACGGTCCGTTGGCCAGAACGCCCTGAGCCAGCCGGTTCGCAGTGGTCATCAGATCGCCCACGGGCACGCACTCGTCCACGAGGCCCGACTGCGCGGCGATGGGACCGGTTAAGGGTTCGCCAGTGAGCAACATGCGGCGCACTCTTGCGGGGCCGACGAGCGAGAAGGCCCGCTGCGTGCCGCCCCAGCCGGGGATCAGCCCTAGCCGCACCTCGGGAAATCCGATCGTCGCCGTGTCGGCCATGATGCGCAGGTCACAGGCCAGCGCGAGTTCGCACCCGCCGCCGAGCGCGGGGCCGTTGATCGCCGCGATGGTCACGGCGTGGTCGAAGTTCGCCACGCGGTTCATGAAGCGCTGACCGCGACGGGCCACCTCCTTGCCGGCGTCGCCGGGGGCGTTGGCCAACTCGTCGATGTCCGCCCCGGCGATGAAGGTTCGGCCCTGACCGGTGAAGATCAGGACGCGGATGTCCGGCTGGCGAGCAATCTCGTCGAGCCGCGCCTCCACCGCCGCCATGACCGGCACGGAAA
>CAYMXF010000529.1:0-2190 GCA_964393935.1 uncultured Planctomycetaceae bacterium | reverse complement strand
ACATCCCAAAAAAGCTGCTTGGCGATCAACTCCGCCGGCATATCAGGCGCCATCGAGCCGTGCAGCTTGATGGAGGAGTGCAACCGTTGACGCCCATAGCCTTCGCCGTCGTAGTTCAGCGCCTCGGTCATCCCATCAGTGAAGAGGACGAGAAGATCATCCGGCTCCAACGCCTGCTCCGCCCACTCGTAATGAAAATCCGGGTCGATCCCCAACGCCAAGCCGCCGACGTCAAGCTCGATGATCTCGCCTCGCCGCAGCAAGATCAGCGGCTCATGTCCCCCATTGCAGTGCTTCAGCTTCCGCCCGTCATGGCTCAATTCGGCGTAATAGAGCGTCGCGAACTCGCTCGGCAGCGTGTCGAAGTGAAGCCGGCGATTGACGGAGCGCATGATCTCGCTGATGTCGTCGACGCGCCGTGCATTCGACCGCAGCGCCGAGCGGGCACTAGCCATGAGCAGCGATGCCGGCACGCCCTTGCCGACCACGTCCGCGACGACCAGCCCGATATCGCCGTCGTCGAAGACGATAAAGTCGTAAAAATCTCCGCCGAGATCGGAACTCGGCTCGTAGAGACAGCCAAACTGATAACGAGGATTCGCAGGGGTCCGCGACGGAATCATCCGCCGCTGCACGTCCGCCGCTAGGCGAACCTGACGCTCCAGTTGCTCAGCCTCCACGGCATCCCGCCGCAGCCGCGCATTCACGATCGCCGCCGCGACCTGCGACGAAATCGCCTTAAGCAGCGAGACCTCAAACGGCGTGAACTCGTGCCGATGATCCGTATAAACGCGCAGCGCCCCGATGCGTTTTCCACCCGAAGACAGACCGGTCACCAGGCAGCTCACCAGCCCTTCCTCCCGCGCCTTCTGCTGATGATGCACCCGCGGATCGGTCCGCAGGTCCTCAATATAGACCGTCTTGCCCGCCAGGGCGTCCTGATCGATCGGGCTGTCCATCGCCAGAATCTGCCCTTTGTCGAGATAGCTCGGCGACAGGTTCGCCACCGACGACATCTTCAGTACGCCGGTCTCCTCATCCAGCAGCCGTAGCGACGCCGCCCGAAGCCCCATCGTCTCGACAAGCTGCCGCGTGGCGGTATCGAGCACCTCCTGAAGCCTCGCCCGCTTGGCCAGAAGCGACGACATTTCATAAACCACGGCCAGCTCATCCACACGACTGCGTAATTGATGGGCATGATGGCAGAGCTGCGCGATCGTATCCGCCAGGCTCCGCAAGAATGGTGTGGCACCGGCTCTTAGCCGGTGCGAATCCCCTAATGGGGCCGCCCCATCCGCCAACACAATCGACCCGAACTGCATCCCCTCAACGACGATCGGCGCCGAAAACACCGGCGCACTCCCATCTCCCCCGACCGCCCGGGTAATCGCCTGCCCCTGCGGATCGCGGATGGACGTGGAAAGTCCGGTCAGGCGCGCAAAGCCGTCTTGCAGCGACTGAAGAATCTCCAGGTCGACGAAATCCGTCAATCGGAGAGAGGATGGCGGTGCCTGATGGTTCAATCCCGTTTCCCTTTCAATCTCGCCCGCGACCTAGGCTACGCCGTTTTGGCGTTTTGGCGTTTTGACCCTTTCAGCCAAGGGTTTGACTTTTCGGCGTTTAGTTCGGCCGGCCGCGACGTGTCAACAGGCGTGGCCTATCATAGCACCGATGGACCTGCTCGGCCACTCGCCCCCGAAAGAACTCGTCCGCTACGCGCGGTACACCGGCACGCTCCCGCGCGAGGTCGTGCTATTGAAGGGCCTGCCCTGCATCTGGGGCCGATGCACGTTCTGCGATTACATCGATGACAACACGACCGACGAATCCGCGATCCGCCGAGTCGCGGACATCGAGTTGGCGAAAGTGACCGGCGAGTTCGGCCGCCTGCAAGTGATCAACAGCGGCTCGATCCAGGAATTGCCGCTCGCGGTTCGCGAACAAATCCGCGACTTGCTCGCCGCCAGGAAAATCCGCGAGTTCTGGACCGAATCCTACTGGGCCTACCACAAGGACTACGACGCGACGCGGGCCTTCTTCGGCGTCCCGACCTACCTCTTCCTCGGCGTGGAAACCTTCGACGACGACCTGCGCAACCGCGTGCTCAACAAGGCGATGCACTGGAAGAGCCCGGACGAAGTCGCCGCCGCGACCGACTCGATCTGCCTGATGATCGGCTTCCGCGGTCAG
>CAYMXF010000528.1:0-2195 GCA_964393935.1 uncultured Planctomycetaceae bacterium | reverse complement strand
GGTCGCTCGTCGAGCAGCTTTACGACGGGGCCGCCGGGCCGCTGGTGCTCCAGCTCATGAAGAGCGAGCGCCTTACTCCCGAGGAAATAGACGAGCTTCAAAAGCTCATCGAGAAGTTGGGAATTGAGGCGGAGGAATTGAAGGATTGAGGGATCGGTAGCCCTTGGGCAACAGGCCCCCGGCTCATGGCTTAAGGCTTATGGCTTTTGCATTACAAGCCTGGATGGACCTTCTCTGGCGCGGGGCGCTGGCGGCGACGATCCCCGCGATCGTCATCGTTGCCGCCGGTCGATTTCTCGCCATCCGCCCGCCGACGCGGCACACCCTTTGGCTGATCGTCCTGGCATGGTTCGTCGTCGCGCCGTTACTGCCCGCCGCCCCCATTGGAAAGATTGCTTCAGTTTTCATGGTTGAAAAGGGGCCAAGGGGCCAAGGGGTCAAGGGGTCAAGTGATGAAACGGTAGCCAGCAACGAAAAGATAACGACCTCCAGCGGTCGAGGAGTCGAGAGACCAGGACCCCTCGTCACTACTCGTGCGCCCCTTCCTGTGCCGTCAGGGCTGACGGCGCGGGATTCCATCCACGCCCGGACCGGTCCGTCGGTGCCGAACAGGCTCGCACGCGCACCGCGACTGGTCGGGCATGGATTGGATGTCGGGCGAAGCGCCCGTGACGAAAAAAAAGCGGCGGCGGCCAAACCAAAGTTGACCGTATCACCGCCGAAGGAGACGGATAAAGCCAAAAAGGCCGAGGAGCGCCCCGCATTCGCGGTGAATGTCCATCACGACAAGACCATGAGCCCTTCGCGTACGGCGACGAGCGAATTGAATGTCCAACGACCTGCCGCACCTGCCCAGCCATCGCTTCGCCGGCCAACCGGCTATCTTATGATGGATGAGGCCACTCGCCGCGCCGCGCGGACTGCACAGAGCCCTTTCGAGCCGATGCCAGCAGGCTCGATTTTACAGCCGGCGACCGAGCCTCCGGAAGAACCCCACCCCGGCCCTCCCCTTAGTAAGGGGAGGGAAGTTTCACAGCTGAGGGCGGCTGTGCCACATGCATCGGCGATCGCCGTTTGGATCGACGCCTGTCGAAACGCCGCCGCCTCCGTGAAAGGCGCGATCGCGCGAATTCCGCCAATCCCCGCACCGGCGTGGGCCATCGGCATCGCGCTGATCGTTTTTGCCAGAGGACTGGCCTATCTGCGGTTTGCACGATGCCTCCACGCGGCCCGACGCGCGCCCTCCGGCATCCAGCGGATGGTCCGCCGTTCCGCACGGGTCATCGGCCTGTCGCCCGCGCCGCAAGTCCTGATGATCGCGGGCCGCGTCTCGCCGATGGTCTCGTTCATCGGCAAGCGCCGCCTTATTCTCCCGACGGAGCTTTGGTCGCAGCTCGACGAGCCCGGCCGACAAGCGATCGTCTTCCACGAACTGGCCCATCTTCGCCGGCGCGACGACTGGGTGCGATGGTTTGAAAACGCCGTCAGCTGCCTCTACTGGTGGCACCCCGTCGTCTGGTGGCTCTGCCGCCGATTGCGCGAAGAAGCCGAGACGTGTTGCGACGCGTGGGTGACGTGGCTGATGCCGTCGGGCCGGCGCGCCTACGCCGAGGCCCTGCTTGCGACCAGTCGATACGTGGGATCGAGTTCAACCGCCCTGCCCGCAGTGGGCATCGGCGCGACCAGCGTGCGAGCCAGACGTTTTGCAAGGAGATTGACCATGGTAATGACGAACCCCTCACGACCGCGAATGTCGCTCTCGGGCGCGGCGCTGACCACCGCGCTGGCCGTGGCCACATGGCTGGCGACCCCGGCGTGGTCCTATCCACCCAGCCCGGACAAACCTGATTGCACGGCGACACCCAAGATTCCGATGACGACCTGCACGGAGGCGACACCCGCAATCCCGCCGGTCGCCCCCACGCCGCCGGTTGCAGCCGCTCCGACGGTCGCAACGACGACGCCTCGACCGATGACGGCCTTGACGCCGCCGACGCTCTTCAACGCTATCGGCACGACCGTCGCCAAGGGCCTCCTGTCCGCCACCGAGTATCCACCTGAGCGTCGGAAACGATCAAACGACGGCGATCTTGAAGCCCGACTGGATCGACTTGAACGGCGTCTCGAAGAACTCACCGAGCGGCTATCGAACCAACCGCCCACGCCTCGATTTCCTCGCGCCATCGCCATACCCG
>CAYMXF010000527.1:0-2204 GCA_964393935.1 uncultured Planctomycetaceae bacterium | reverse complement strand
CGTTCGGACGGAGGCGGCATCAACGCTTCAGGAAGTACTCCATCAATTCGTGGCCCTCCTCGATGTGCAGGCCGCTCTGCTTCGCGACGCGTTCGCTGAATCGTTCGGCGGGGGCCGGCCCGCGCGCCACGTCCGAGCCCGCCATGCAAAAGGGCGGCGGGGCGTCGGTGTGCGTCCGCCGGCCGACCGGCGTCGGATGATCGGGCGCGACGAGAATCCGCCAGTTCGGAAAACTCCGTAGCTTTTCCAGGATCGGTTCGACGATCAGTTCGTCGATCCGCTCCAGCGCCGTGACCTTCGCGGCCGCGTCGCCCATGTGGCCCGCTTCGTCCGGCGCTTCGACGTGGACGGCGACGAGGTCGTACTCGTCCAATGCGGCGACGGCGGCCCGGCCCTTGGCGGCGTAGTCGGTGTCGAGGTAGCCGGTCGCGCCCGGCACGTCGATGATCGTCCAGCCCAGGAGCTTGGCCAGCCCACGAATCAAATCGACGGCGGCAATGGCCGCGCCGCGCACACCGAACCGCTGGCGAAATCGTCGCATGATCGGCACGAGCCCTTGGCCCCAGAGCCAGATTGCGTTGGGCGGAATCTCGCCGAGATCTTTTCGCACTTGGCTGACGTCGTGCTTGGCGACGATTGGCTCGGCTTGTTCCATGATCCGGCGAATCCGTTCGGCCCCTTTGCCCTTGGGCAGATACTCGGCAACGGCTTCGCTGGGAATGTCGTGCGGCGGCATGCACGCGACTTCCAGCGTCTGCGCATCGCGGAGCACCAGCAGATTACGATACGAAACGCCGGCGTGAAAGCGAAGGTCGTCCGCGCCGAGTGCGGCGTTCAGGTCGTTGATGATCGCCTGGGCCTCGGTCGAGCGGATATGGCCTGCCGTGAAATCGGTCATCTCCCCGCCGGTGATGTTCACGAAGTTGCAGCGAAAGACGACGTCCTCCGGGCGAAGTTGGATGTTCCGCGCGACCGCCTCGATGGGGGCGCGGCCGGTGTAGTGCTTGCGCGGGTTGTAGCCCAAAAGCGACATCGTCGCGACGTCGCTGCCGGGCGTGAAGCCGTTGGGCACCGTGCGGACCGTGCCGATTCGGCCGATCTCCGCGATGGAGTGCATGTGCGGAATCTCGGCGGCCTCGAGCGGCGTACGATCGCCGAGCGCCGCGACCGGTTCGTCGGCCGCGCCGTCGGGAAGAATGATCGCGTATTTGGTAACAGTGTTCACTTCATCACTGCGGATTATTTCAAGGCACCGAGTATAACCGCGGCAAGGTCGTCGTACTCGTGAGCGCCGATCGTCCGTAGGTCCATGCAGATCGCATCATCACGTATACGTGGCAGGACCGCCGGATCGCCCAGTCGCAGGCGTCGCGCGATGTCGTCCACCGATAAATTGCCGGTGGGCTTCCACCGCACGATCGCCGTTGGCAGGGGCCAAGCGGGCAGCGAGCCGCCGCCAGCGAAGCTCTCATCGCGTTCGACCGTGAATGAATCGCCCGGCAACGCCTTTCGCAACATCGCGGCCAGAATCTCCGCGCGGGAGGTCAGTGAGTCGATCGTCTCCGATAGCCCGGCGAGGATCGGGATTCGTGCCTTGGCCTCTTGCGGCGATTGGTATAACTCCAACGTCGCTTCGAGCGCCGCGACGATGAGCTTGTCCACCCGCAGCGCGCGGGTCATCGGGTCCTTGCGGAGCCGTTCAATCGTCTCCCGGCGGCCGAGCAGAATGCCCGCCTGCGGACCGCCCAATAGTTTGTCCCCGCTGAATGAAACGATATCCGCCCCCGCCGCCAAACTGGCGGGAACGGTCGGTTCTTCAGCGGCCACCCAGAAAGGATCGTCCTGAATCGCCCCGCTACCCAGATCGTCGAATAGAACGAGGCCGCGGGCGTGAGCCAACTCCGCCAGTACGGCCGTGTCCGGCGCTTCGGCGAAACCGACGACGCGGTAGTTGCTCGTGTGGACGTGCATGATCATAGCCGTCCGGTCGGAGATTGCCTTTTCATAGTCGGCCAGGTGCGTTTTGTTTGTCGTGCCCACTTCTCGAAGAATCGCCCCGCCCGCCGTCATGACTTCCGGCAATCGATACGAGCCGCCGATTTCGATCAATTGCCCGCGCGACACGATGACCTCGCGGCCGCTCGCCAGCCCGCGAAGCGCGAGCATCGTCGCCGCCGCGTTATTATTCACGACCAGCGCCGCCT
>CAYMXF010000526.1:0-2205 GCA_964393935.1 uncultured Planctomycetaceae bacterium | reverse complement strand
CGGCCGAAGAGGAGGCAGTCGCGATACGCCCGGATGATCGGCGTCATGGGGTTGAGCTGGATCAAGAGCCGCTTCCAGCCCACGGAAGCGTCGAGTTGATAGACGACGCAGGTCAGGAACATCCAGAGCTGGATCAGCGAGCGGAACAGAAACCCCACGTCGCGGTAAAACAGGTTGGCCATCGAGAGGAGCAGCCCCGCACCGCACATGAAGACGACCTGCACGGTCACAACCAACGGCACCAGCAGGATCGACCAGTGAAATTGATAGCTCCAGCCGTCCGACCGGAAGTGGTAATAGGCCGTGAGTAGGACGAGGATCGCCCCGGCCACGACGAAGTCGATCAGCCCGCTGACGATCGAGGACAGCGGCAGCACCTCGCGCGGGAAATAGACCTTGGTCACGAGTTGGCGGTTCGAGACGAGGCTCGCCGTCGCCGCCGTCAGCCCGTTGGCCAGGAACATCCACGGCACGAGCCCGCAAAAAGCGAAGAGGCAGTACGGCAGCGTCGGATGGCCGGTCAATTTTTGACGGTTGATGTCGGCCACCGTCCCGAAGACGAAGTTGAAGACGAGCATCATCGCCACCGGTGGCAGGACCGCCCAGACGGCGCCGAGCAGCGAATGTTTGTAACGGACGCGGATGTCCCGCCACGCGAGCACCCAGACCAACTCGCGGCACTTAAACAACTGGCTGAGCCGCCGCGTGGAGCGCTGAGGGGCATCGATTTGCGTCGCGGTCATCGTCGTCATTCGTCGTCCTCAACGCGGCCGGCGAGCTTTTCATAGCGCCGCTCATACTCGGCCCGAGTTTGAGTGATATTGAAAAACTGCTGCACGTGCCGCCGGGCCGCATCGCCCAGGGCGGCGCGCTGCGACTCGTCCGAAAGCAAACCGGCTATCGCATCGGCGAGTTGTTGCGGACCATTGGGTTGAACGAGGAGGCCCGTCCGACCGTGTTCGATAACGTCGCAGTTCCCGCCGACGCTCGTCGCCAAGACCGGCAAGCCGCAAGCCATCGCCTCGAGTAGCGCGTTGGAAAGTCCCTCCCCATGCGAGGGGAGGACGAAGATGTCCGCGGCCTGACACCACGGTGCGACATCGTCCTGGCGGCCGACAAAACGAATGTCACGGCCGGCGAGCTGTGACGCGGCATAGCGCTGCAATGCGCCGTGCAAGTAATCGTGGCCGACAAAGACGACTGTCGCCCTTGACACGCCGCCCTGGAAATCGCCGGGCGATTTCGCGTCGCCTTCGCGACGCGGCGGCGAGTCAAGGGCCGCATGGGCGGGTAGATGGGCGACCGCTTCGAGCAGCATGTTGTGCCCCTTGATCGGCTTGAGGTTGCCGACCGCCAGAATGATGGGGCGATCGACCGGCAGACCGAGTCTGCGTCGTATTTCGCCGCGATCGGCGACCGGCGAAAACCGTAGCGTGTCGACGCCGTTGGGCACGACATCGAATTCGTCAGCCCCCATGTTCAATTCCATGGCCAATGCCGCGGCCGCGCTCGCGCTGACGGCCCAGCGCTCGTCGCACCGACCGATCCCCCAGTGGAGGACTCGTCGGCGAATGGGGCCGATCTGCGGCGGGTTCGACTCAAACCCGTGAAAACTCATCGCCACGCGGACCGTGCCTGCGAACTGCGCCGCGAGCACGCCGTCCGTAAGCATGGTGAGCCCGCGAAGGTGCAGCACGTCCACGTGGTGATCGACAAGCAGCGACGACAACCTCCGCGACCAAAAATGGTCACGCTGCGGCCCATCCTGGCAAATCACTTCAACGTTGTCCGGCAACTCGCACGACGTCCGAGCATCTGACGGACCTCGAACAATGACGAGATGGTGGAACCGCTCCGACGACCCGCCGCCGATGATCCGCAGCATTTGCCCTTCAAGCCCTCCGCTTTCCAGGCTCCAGACAGGATGGCAGACGGTGATCGCCTTTTTCCGCAGACCGGAGCCTTGATGATCGCACTCCGCATCCGCGAGCGGAGCGACGGTTTTTAGAGATAGTGTCGCCGATGGCATTCGTCGCGTGGTGTTCGCCGGTGCAAAACCGGGGCCACAACAAATGATCGGCGGGGTTCATAGCGCTACTGAATGATGAACGTATCAAACAGCCGGCGATGGTGACGTAGCGATTATCGGTCGTTCGGACGGAGGCGGCATCAACGCTTCAGGAAGTACTCCATCAATTCGTGGCC
>CAYMXF010000525.1:0-2207 GCA_964393935.1 uncultured Planctomycetaceae bacterium | reverse complement strand
AAGCAACGGATTCTTAGGCGAATCATTTCCGCCCGACAAGCAAACTCCGCCGATGTTCTATCCCGAAGGCGCTCGGGTCAGCGGATAGTTGTCGACGTCTTTCAGGTCTGTAAGGAGCCGCGATATGTCAACGCCGAGGATGAACGGAGGCGGACGGCGGCGCTCGGAGGGAGTGAGCAAGAGCTTTCAGTTCTACGGCCGACTCGCCGCGGCGCTCGCGGCGGGCGGCGTATTCGCGGTGCTGGCGTATGAGTCGCCGTCAACCGCGGATCGCGAATCGAAAAAGACCGTTCAAGCGGCCGATCGGCGGGGCGCCGTCACGGAGGATGACGCCCTGCCGCACCTTGAAGAGCGGGGCGCGTGGATCGAGACGGAGGATGCCGTCGGCCTCGCGCGCACGAAGACCGAAGATTCGTCAGGGATGACGGATGATGGTCGGCAGGACCGTCCTTTGGACGGTCAAGGGCGGAGCGCGACTCGCGCCGATCAGGATGAGGAGCTGCGACGCCACACGACGGCCGCGCCGCATTCGCGCGCGCCGCCTGGGGAATGAGGGGGGGGGGAAGGATGAATTACGAATTACAAATGACGAATTAAGAAAAAAAAAGACGCATCCCGTTTTCGTAATTCGTCATTTGTCATTCGTCATTCCGCCACCGCTATTCGCCATTCTCAATTCTTCTCGGCCGGGGGAAATCTCGAACAGCTCGTCATCCGTCATCGTCGCCAGCTTCAGCGCCCGCTCCTCCACCTCTGTGCCGCCCGGCGCTCGAACTATTTCCAGACATTCCGGCAATAAGTGAAACGCGACGCTCCGCCCGGTCGCGCGGTTGGCGAAGACCGTCTCGACGTGTTTCGCGTCGGATTCTTCCAGCCGAAGATTGAGCCGCCCCATCGTCGCGCCGGTCGCCGCCTGGATGCCGTCGAGCATCGCGGTCAGTTGCGGCAGCCGCGCCGCACGCTGTACAGCGACCAATTCCTCCGCTCCCGCCGCGAGGCCCAGTTCCGCGAGCGCCCGCCGGCCGATGCGATAGCCCGCGACCGCGCCGGGGTCGATCCGCCCGTGAAACGCGCGGATGGTTTGCAAGCTCCGGTTGACTTCGATCTTGCCGGTGACGCGGAAAGTCAGGCTCGCCCAAAAACTTTCCCACTTCACCTTGCCCAGCCCGTCGGTCTGGCGAATGACTTGGGCCTTGATGAACGCGTGGCCGGGCCGTGACAGCGTGATCGAGGCCGTGCCCTTGGCGTCCGTGCGCGTCTGGGCGACGTAGTCGTGCGCCTTGCGGTCTTCGTGACCGATCGAGACGTTCACGTCGGGCCACGGATATCCATCGAGAAGGACCTTGATCCGCACCGTCTGCCCGGCCTTCCACCGGCAGGGGTTGGACAGCGGCACGATCTCCAGACGGTGACCCAGCGGCAGCGCGTACCCATCGTCATCGTCCGCCGGGGAGACCTCGATGATCGTCTTGGTGAACTTCGTGTACTCTTCGACGATCGGCTCGGCCTTTGACGATTCATGGCGCTGTCGGCGCTGGAAAGCGGCGAGGGCCCCCTCGGCGCGTTCCGCGCGGAGATATTTCTCGAAGTCGTCGGGCTTCATCTCGATGAGGTGCGGCGACAGCGCGCATCCGATGACGTGCAGGCCAGGGCCGGCGAGCGGCCGGCGGATGGACAGCCCCTTGTCCCGCGGCTTGTAGCCGGTGATGTCGGTCGTCTTGTCGTCGACGCGGTCGACGAACTGCCCGACGCGCGCGGCCGGCGTCGCCGTCTCGCCGAGCGGGAAGACCTCGCCGGTCACGAAGGAGAGCCAGACGACATCGCCGTCGTTGGCGGTGCTCTTGTCGGCGATGAGCCAGGAGTCGTGGGCGAGGGCGGAGGTAGGAGCGATCGTCCCGACGCTCAGACCAACAATGCCGAGGCAAAGCAAAAGTGCGATCCGCGGTGTTTTCACAATCGTTCGCATCCATCCCACTCGCTGCGACGAGGGTTTATACCGGCGGCCTATCCCATCGGTCGCAGGCAGGGGGAGCCGGAATCCGCAGATGACGCAGATGAACGCCGATGAGAAGGGTTTTTTTGGGGGGCGGGGCGCGATGGGTTCGGCCCCTTGATACCTCGGCGGGGCGTCATTTCTTGGCTTTCCGTCGCCGCGCGTCGGTGGTTCCCGAACCGCCGAACAAGGCCCTCTCCTTGAAATCCCGGTT
>CAYMXF010000524.1:0-2219 GCA_964393935.1 uncultured Planctomycetaceae bacterium | reverse complement strand
AAGCAACGGATTCTTAGGCGAATCATTTCCGCCCGACAAGCAAACTCCGCCGATGCTCTATCCCGAAGACGCTCAGGTCAGCGGATATTTGTCGGCGTCTTTCAGGTCTGTCAGGAGCCGCGATATGTCAACGCCGAGGATGAACGGAGACGGGCGGCGGCATTCGGAGGGAGTCAAGCGGAGTCTTCAGTTCTACGGCCGACTCGCCGCGGCGCTCGCGGCGGGCGGCGTCTTCGCGGTGTTGGCGTATGAGTCGCCGTCCACCGCGGATCGCGAATCGAAAACGATCGAACCAGCGGCCGATCGGCAGGGCGTCGTCACGGAGGATGACGCCCTGCCGCTACTTGAAGAGCGGGGCGCGTGGATCGAGACGGAGGATTCCGTCGGTCTCGCGCGCACAAAGCCCGAAGATTCGTCAGGGATGACGGATGACGGTCGGCAGGACCGTCCCTTGGACGGCCAAGGTCGGAGCGCGACTCGCGCCGATCAGGATGAGGAGTTGCGACGCCACACGACCGCCGCGCCGCATTCGCGCGGCCCGCCTGGGGAATGAGGGGGGACACTTGAATTGCGAATTACAAATGACGAATTACGAAAGTAGAAGCGACTTGATGATCTCTTTGTAATTCGTCATTTGTCATTCGTCATTCCGCCACCGCTATTCGCCATTCTCAATTCTTCTCGGCCGGGGGAAATCTCGAACAGCTCGTCATCCGTCATCGTCGCCAGCTTCAGCGCCCGCTCCTCCACCTCTGTGCCGCCCGGCGCTCGAACTATTTCCAGACATTCCGGCAATAAGTGAAACGCGACGCTCCGCCCGGTCGCGCGGTTGGCGAAGACCGTCTCGACGTGTTTCGCGTCGGATTCTTCCAGCCGAAGATTGAGCCGCCCCATCGTCGCGCCGGTCGCCGCCTGGATGCCGTCGAGCATCGCGGTCAGTTGCGGCAGCCGTGCCGCGCGTTGGACGGCGATCAAATCCTCGGCGCCCGCCACGAGACCCAGTTCCACGAGCGCCCGCCGGCCGATGCGATAGCCCGCGACCGCGCCGGGATCGATCCGCCCGTGAAACGCGCGGATGGTCTGCAAGGTCCGGTTGACTTCGATCTTGCCGGTGACGCGGAAAGTCAGGCTCGCCCAAAAGCTTTCCCATTTCACCTTGCCCAGTCCGTCGGTCTGGCGGATGACTTGCGCCTTGATGAACGCGTGGCCCGGCCGCGACAGCGTGATCGAGGCCGTGCCCTTGGCGTCCGTGCGCGTCTGGGCGGCGTAGTCGTGCGCCTTGCGGTCTTCATGACCGATCGAGACGCTGACGTCGGGCCACGGATAGCCGTCGAGAAGGACCTTGACCCGCACCGTCTGACCGGCCTTCCACCGGCAGGGGTTGGACAGCGGGACGATCTCCAGGCGATGACCCAGCGGCAGCGCGTACCCATCGTCATCGTCCGCCGGGGAGACCTCGATGATCGTCTTGGTGAACTTCGTGTACTCTTCGACGATCGGCTCGGCCTTTGACGATTCATGGCGCTGTCGGCGCTGGAAAGCGGCAAGCGCGGACTCGGCGCGTTCCGCGCGGAGATATTTCTCGAAGTCGTCGGGCTTCATCTCGATCAGGTGCGGCGACAGCGCACAACCGATGACGTGCAGGCCCGGGCCGGTGAGCGGCCGGCGGACGGACAGCCCCTTGTCCTGCGGCTTGTAGCCGGTGATGTCGGTGGTCTTGTCGTCCAGGCGGTCGGTGAACTGCGCGACGCGCGCGGCCTCGGTCGCCGTCTCGCCGAGCGGAAAGACCTCGCCGGTCACGAAGGAGAGCCAGACGACATCGCCGTCGTTGGCGGTGCTCTTGTCGGCGATGAGCCAGGAGTCGTGGGCGAGGGCGGTGGAGGCCGAGAGGATGGGAGCCAGCGCCCCGACGACCGGGCCGACCACACCCAGGCCAAGCAAAATTGCGATCCGTGGGGTTTTCACAGTCATTCGCATCCCATCCCACTCGCCGCGACGTGGGTTTATACCGGCGGCGCACCTCACCGGTCGCAGGCAGGAGGGCCGGAATCCGCAGATGACGCAGATGAACGCCGATGAGAAGGGCCCTTTTTGGGGGGCGTGGCGAGATGGGTTCGGGCGCCTGATACCTCGGCGGGGCGTCATTTCTTGGCTTTCCGTCGCTGCGCGTCGGTGGTTCCCGAACCGCCGAACAAGGCCCTCTCCTTGAAATCCCGGTT
>CAYMXF010000523.1:0-2220 GCA_964393935.1 uncultured Planctomycetaceae bacterium | reverse complement strand
CCCTCGACGCCTCGCAGATGCGCCTTCCGATGTATCTCTGCGCGGCGGCGTTCAGGCTGACCGGCAGCGATGATCTCACCGTCGCTCGCGGCGTCAGCGCAGTGCTGGGCGCGGTGACGATCATCGCGACGGCCGGCGTTGCGCGGATTTGCTTCGGTCCCCTCGTCGCCTGCCTGGCAAGCATCCTGCTGGCCTTCTCGCCTTATTTTCTCTCGTTCGAGCGGATTTCGATGACCGAGGGGGATGCCGCCATCGCTTGTTTCATGACGCTCGCCTTGTGGGCTTTCCTCCGCTATCTCCAACAACCGACGGCACGTCGTTGGCTCATCGCCGCCGTCCTCCTCGGTCTTGCCGTCGGGGCAAAACTCTTCGCAGGCGTCCTCGTCATCGTCTTCGCGATACTCGCTAAATCATCCGCCCGATCCGTTGATCCATCGTCGGTAAACGGATCGCCCGACGTCCGCCGCCTTCATCAACTTCTCGCCCTCGGCTTCGGCATCATCGCGGTCACCGCCGCGATCGCCGTCCAATCGCGCGATCTCGCCGTCATCGGCTGGGCCGCGCTCTTTGCCCTTTGGTGCTACACCGTTGTCTTTGTCTATCGACGATGCCCACTCTCTCCCAGGCCCTACTCCCGTTATTTCGCCTTCATCGCCTTCGCCGTCATCACCTTCTTCGCCCTCATGCCCGTCCACCTGACCGACCATCAAGTGGCCCGCGACCTGTTACGCCGGCTGCTTAGCTGGGACAGCGCTCACCGGTTCGTATCCTGGCGGGACCACCTCCGCCTGTACTCCGGCATCCTCCTAACCAAGCTGACCATCCCGTGGGGACTTCTCACGTGCGTGGCGCTGGTCTACGCCGCCGCCGCCGAGCGTAAGGACGGTCGCTGGCGACCGCTCGTCTATTGTTTTGTTTTCTACGTCACGGCCCTCTGCTTCCTGCCACTTCGGCAAACTTTCTACCTCATGGGCGTTTACCCGCTCCTCCTCATCATCATGGCCGCCTTCACCGTGCAGGTCGGAGGTTGGCTCAAGCGGCTATCGCCGAAGGCCCCCCTACCCTGGGCCATCCTTATTATCCTCTGCCTACTCGGCCACCTTGGCGTTCGCGTCACCCGCTCCTATCCCAATTACCACCTTCACAACTATGGCTGGGTCGGTGACCGCTGGCTGGGGGCAGAGTCCCGCGGATACCGAAACCTGATCCAGACCCCCAGCGACGGGGTCGCAGAATTGATCCGCTGGTGCAATACCGACCCCCACGTCCACCGGGGCGACCGGGTCGTCAGCTACCTCTGGGAGGACCAGATCATCGACCGGATTCTGCCTCCCGATCCGCATTTCCACCTTATCCGCAGGGGTATACCCCCAAACAGCTTCGCCGTACCCCCACCGCCGCCGATCAAGGGCGCGGACTATGTCCTCGTCCACATTGACAACCTACTCGGCTACGGCGACCGGTCGCCTGACTGGCCGCCGAAGGACCCTTTGGCAAGCCGGTTCGAGGTGATCTACACCGTCCAGCGCGGCCCGCTGGCGGTCGCATGGGTCTATGGGCGTCGCGGATGACGCCGTAAAAAAGTTTCAAAAAACCCTTGAAAAATGGGGTTAATCGCTTGCATTCGCCGGTGATTATGCTAAATTTCCCCGCAAATGGGCCTTATGGAAGAGGTCCGAACAAAGGCTTTTTTACCAAGGAGATACGATGGCAAACACGAAATCCATGAGTAAGTCCGCACTCATCAGCCACTTGGCGGAGTCCAACGAGATGACGCGAAAGCAAGTCATCGCGTTCATGGAATCGCTGGTCGAGACCGCCTACAAGCAGGCGAAGAACAGCTTCACGCTGCCCGGCATCGGCAAGCTCGTTCTCGTCAACCGCAAGGCGCGCATGGGCCGCAACCCCGCGACCGGCGAGGCGATCAAGATTCCGGCCAAGCGGGTCGTGAAGTTCCGCGTGGCCAAGGCCGCGAAGGACGCGATCCTCATCGGCAAGAAGTAAGATCGTCATCGGTCGGGACGTCGCAAAGAGCGCCCTCGGCTGAAGACAACCTCTCAGCTTTTCAAAATAAGAGCGCCCCGACGACGCACGGCGTCGAAGGGGCGTTTTTCTTGCGCACGGACATTAGAGCGGCCCTCACTTAAGTGACCGATGCTTCGCGTCCACATTTGCACCGTCGTTGCAATGGACTCGCAAATAACAGCACGAGAATCAGGC
>CAYMXF010000522.1:0-2221 GCA_964393935.1 uncultured Planctomycetaceae bacterium | reverse complement strand
GCTTCGCTCATCTTCACGGTGCTGCTCATCGAGCCGCCGGACCGCGCCGCTCCGAACCGATGGATGATGGCCGGCGCCGTCGCCGTGGCACAGACGATGGCCCAGGAAACGGACGTTTCACCCCAGGTCCGTTGGCCCAACGACTTGTACCTCGGCCCGCGAAAATTCGCCGGCATTCTCGTCGAAACCCGGCGACCGCGCGACGGCACGCTCGTCGTGGCCATCGGCATCGGCGTGAATTGCCTACAGCACTCCGGCCATTTCCCGCCAGAACTCCGCGACAAGGCCACCTCGCTGGAGATCGAATCGTCGCACCCGATCGACCGAACGATGATCGCGCGAACCCTGCTTCGCCGACTGGACGCGCTGCTGGCCTCGCGCGATCAACCCACCGACGACGAGCTGGCGTCACAATGGCGCGAACTCAGCGCGGATATCGGCACACATGCGAGATTGTTATCCGACGGCCAAGAATTCAGCGGGCAAATCATCGACATCCATCCTGCCTCCGGGCTGCTGCTCCAACTCGACACCGGCGGTCGGCGTCACTTCGATCCGCAAACTACTGCGCGTCTTTGATTGCTCTCTCACGCGAATCTCGCCCGCTTTTATGGCGTCAGCGCGTCCGTGAACGGCCCGATGTCCCGCCCGTCGAGCGCGCCGTCACGGTTGCAGTCCGCGAGCGGGAACTTTACGCAGTCCATATTCAGCCCGAGGAGGATAACGCCCATCTCTAAACGGAATTATCACGTTCTCGATTTTCCTATCGGAAGGTGACGGACGCCTCCTCCCCTCCTTGCGCGACGGGTCGATTGACCTCGGAGCGCCAGGTCCACGCCGCCGCCGCGCCGAGCATGACGAGCGTCGCCAAATGGATGCCGTACCAATTCGCCGACTCCCACGACAAGGAGAGGACACTGACATACGAACCGGCGACTGCCGCCACGGCCAATCGGAGCCCGATCGTCGCCTGGCACTGCATCGCGCGTTCGACGATCGCCCGCCAAGCGACGACGCACGCCGGCAAGGCCAGCGCCAGGTAATAGTCGCGAACCATCGGCGACGGCCACAACATCACGATCAGCCACAGCGCCGCCTGCGCCGTAAAGGCGGGGCTGATCGCTCGTTCGCGACGCGATAAGAAGGTCGCCAGCGCGAGGCCGCCCAAGACCGACACTTCGAGGACAGCCCATAATCCCCAAGCTTGCATCGCCGACAAATCGGCGGCATGAAAGCGCGGGATCTTCGAGCGGTCCAAGTGCGAGTATCGACCGATCGACCACGGCTCAGGGCCTTCCGGCATGGGGTCGATCGTCAAATGTTCGTCAGGCCCGAGCGTCGCGCGCATCTCCTCGGCGACATTCACCGGCGGGTCGCCGTACAAAACAACCTGTCGATCACCTTTCGGCGAGGACCGTAGCCACCGCGTCAGGACGACCGAAAGCGAGCAATTGTGATCGTGCCCATGCCGCGTGATCCGCAGCCACGGATCGTCGATAAATCGTTTATTGGAATACCACTCCACTCGCCGCAGCCAATTCGCATGTTCGCGCACGGCCCCGTCAATCCCGAAAAACGCGCAAGACGGAAGGACATCGAAGACCAGCACTGCGAGCATCATCCCTGAGACCGCCCGCCACTGCCGCCGCAGCGCGAAGAAAATGATCAGTATCAACGGCGTCACCTTCAAACACCCCGCCATCCCGACCAGCAGCCCGCCCGCCATTTCCCTGCGCCGCATGACGAGCGTGAGACCCGCGACGCAGATGAACAGCACCCAGATCGTGAGCTGATTGCCCTGAAGGACGTGTTGAAAATGCGCCACCATCAGGAACAGCGGCCAGACGAACAGCCGTTCATCGACGCGCCACCCCGCCGTTTCCGCCGGCCGCACGAACCACCATCGATAGAGCAACCACGCGGCACCGATGGCGGCGAAGGTGTTCGCCGCGACAAAGATCGGCACGCCCAACGCGCGCGGCATCCACACCGTCAGCGGCATCATGGCGAAGAACGCCGCCGGCAGATAGCCGAACATCGCCGACCACGGCGGGATCGTGTGATGCTCCCAGACGTACCGCGTCTCACGCGAGAAGGCATGCCAATCCGGCTCATCGCCCATCCCCCGATGCAGCCCGCCGAGCACGCCGCTGGCCAACGTGAGCGCGACGGCCGTCCACGCAATCGCCAGCAGCCAGCGATGGTTGATCCAGCGCGTCCA
>CAYMXF010000521.1:0-2235 GCA_964393935.1 uncultured Planctomycetaceae bacterium | reverse complement strand
ACGGACGAGCTGTCGGGCCGGGGCCGACATCAAGTGACATTGCGATGGCACTTGCCGGACGCCGCGTACACCTTCGAGCGCGAAGCCGGGCGGCTGACCCTCGAACCGCCATGCGGGCGGGTCGGCATCGAGATCGAAGGGCCCGACGGGCTGGTGCTGGACATCCATCGGGCCTTGGACGAACGGGGTAAGACTTCCGGCTGGATGTCGCTCTATTACGGTGAACTCCTCCCGCGCCCGACCCTCGAAGCCCGCGTCGTGTGTACGCTCCCGGCGACGATCGTCACGCGCATCCAACTCATGTAGCTCAGCCGCCCTCGGCTGAAAATGTAGTTCAGCCGCCTCGGCTGAATTCACCAAAACAATGCCCACCAAACCCTACTGGACCAATCGACTCGCCCGGCCCGATGAGACGCCGGCGATTCTCGAACTGGTCCGCGTCGTCCACGGCGAGGCGCACCAGGAACTCAACGAGGCCTATTTTTCGTGGCGCTACCTGAGCGACACGCCCTACCGCGCCGACATCATCATGTCCGAGCACGAGGGCAGGCCGATCGGTATCCAGCCGCTCGCCATCTTCGACTGGCAGTGGAGCGACGCGCGGCTCAAAGGGGCGATGTATACCGGCGTCCTCACCCATCCCGACCATCGCCGCCGCGGCGTCTTTCGCTCGCTGATCGACAGCTCGAACGAACACGCCGCGAAGCGCGGGGCCCAATTCAGCATGACCCTGCCCAACGACGCCTCGCTGCCTGGCTTCCTCAACTTCGGCGACTGGTGCTATCCCGGCCTGATCCCGCTCGCGCTGAAGGTTGTCGATGGCGCGGCGATGTTGCGCCCCAAGGTCGGCGGCCTCCTCGCCGGGCTCGTCGGATGGATGCCGAACCTGGCCTTTCGCAGGCGCGCCGACGGCGAAGCGATGTCGGAGATCCGATGCGAACCCGCTGCGACGGCCCCGGCGGAGCTGGACGAGGTCGTCGACGCCTTCGCCCGCGACTGCGACCGGCTGATGATCCGCCGCACGGCGGCCTATTGGAACTGGCGCTATCTCACGCGGCCCGCATCGAGCTATCGCACGATCGTCGCGCGGCGCGCCGGCCGCGCGGTGGGGGCGATCAGCACGGCGGTCGGGCGGCGCATGGGGCTGGACGTCGGTCTGATCGCCGATGTTGCGGCGGCCGGCGGTGTATCCGTTCTCCGAAGTCTGATCCGCGCGGCGGAGTCGGACCTCGGCGGCCGCGGCCTGGGGCTGGTCACCTGCCAGGCGACGAGCCCGCTCTTACAGGAAGCGTTGGCCGCGGAAGGCTACTGGCGGCCCAGCCCGCGCAAGCTGCCCAAGAAGTTCCACTTCGTCTACCGCCCGACCGGCGTCGCGGGCCTGCGCAAGGCCCCGGCGGACATCGCCGACTGGCACCTGACCTTCGGGGACTCGGACAATATGTAATTCGGAGCCCCATGAATTTTGTGTCACCGGCTCTCAGCCCGTGAATGCTCGGTTCTCATGAAGCCCGTGGATTGCGTTCCGCGGGTTTTTTGTTGCGCACAAGTAAACGTCGAAATGTCGAAACAAGGGGTTCACGCGGAGGTACGGGGATTGCGGAAGACGAGAGGCTTGAGGACGAGCGGGGATCAGTGGCGTCAGCGGCGGGGGGCGAGAAGGAGCCTTCATCCCGAGTTTAGGCCGAGGGGGGCGGAGGCGATCAGAGCCCGGAGCGCGAGCGATGGGTTATGGACGTGATCGGCGTCGAAGCCGAATCAGGAGCGCGCTGGCGAGGAGGGCGAGCGTGGCGGGTTCGGGGATGAGGTTAAGCGAGGACCGTAGGTTGGGGCGTAGGCGGACGAGCCTCGGTCGGTCCGGGGACTGGAGCAACACCAGGCCATTGTGCCGGGGGCCGCGGGGACTATGCTTTCATGGACCGTGGGGTAAAGAGGGTGACCGTTGAGGTGATTGCGCGGAGGGAAGACTTCGGTGCAGGGTCATCGGTATTCCGAGGGACACGGGTCGGGCGCCGGTTCCGAATTATCGCGCGGCCGACTGCGGAAACGGACAGAAAAGTAGAATGACCCCCTTTCAGCCCCCCCTTTCAGCCCCATTTCCGTTGCTGCTGATGCACTATACGCGCCTTATACTCATCAGATGAGCCTCTGGGTCGTCTTCGTAGATCGACAGGGAGAGATTCACACAACTTTTCAGAATCTGCAATTTGATGGAATTCGCCAAATCTGGTACCTACT
>CAYMXF010000520.1:0-2243 GCA_964393935.1 uncultured Planctomycetaceae bacterium | reverse complement strand
CGCCGACCACGCGGCCCGTGCCGGGAATCGTAGGGTGAATGATCCTCATTGATCGGCCGATAAACGAAATATAGGATATAGAGGCTTCTTTGTCGGAACCGAATTTCTGGAGAGTGTTGCCCATGATGATTACGGCGAAAATGAACCACCGGCTCAACGCGCAGGTCACCAACGAGATGAATGCCTCGCACAAGTACCTGGCGATGTCCTATTGCTTCGACACGATGGGGCTGAAGATGTTCGCCCAGCGCTTCAAGCAGCAGGCAGTGGAAGAACACGGCCATGCCCTGAAGATCGCCGACTACATCAAGGACGTCGGCGGCAAGGTCGTCTTCGATGCGATCGACAAGCCTAAGGGCAACTTTCCCAACGCCAAGGCCATCGTCAAGGCCGCCGTGGACAGCGAACTGACCGTGACCGCGCAGATCAATGAGATCGTCGCCCTGACCGAAAAAGAATCCGACTACGCCACGCGCAGCTTCATGCAGTGGTTTATCACCGAACAGGTCGAAGAAGTCTCCTCCATGACGGAACTGCTCCAGTGGGTCACGCTGGCCGGCGACAACCTCTTCCCGCTCGAAGCGCGCCTGGCCCAGATGATGGCCACCTAAGTCTCAAAAAAAATGGACAGGATTTACACGATTGACAGGATGGGGTGTTAGGATGCCTTTGACTTCC
This sequence comes from uncultured Planctomycetaceae bacterium, assembly GCA_964393935.1. Classification (GTDB taxonomy): domain Bacteria; phylum Planctomycetota; class Phycisphaerae; order UBA1845; family UTPLA1; genus DATEMU01. Next base: position 1,565 of record CAYMXF010000520.1, on the reverse strand, counting down.
TAATCTTGTGAATCTTGTCCATCCTGTCCATACTCTTGTTCCCTTATTCCTTTTTTCGGAGTTCCACCCCGTGGCCCCCGGCAGAGCGATCAGGCTGACGAGCTACGCCTCGTGCGCGGGCTGAGCCGGCAAGCTGCCCGCCGGGGCGCTTGCGCAGGTCCTGCGTAACTTACCCGCCACGAAGCATCCCAACCTGCTCGTCGGCGTCGAGCACTACTCCGACGCGGGCGTGTACAAGCTGCGCCCCGACCTGGCCATCGTCCAAACGACCGACTTCTTCCCGCCGCTGGTGGACGACCCCTTCACCTTCGGCCAGATTGCCGCCGCCAATAGCCTCTCGGATTGCTACGCGATGGGCGCGACGCCGATCACCTGCCTCAACATCGTCGGCTTCCCTGACAAGGACCTGCCGATCGAGATTCTCAACGAAATTCTCGCCGGCGGCGCAAGCAAGGTCGCCGAGTCCGGCGCGGTCATCCTCGGCGGCCACTCGGTCCGCGACACCGAAATCAAATACGGCCTCGCCGTCACGGGCACGGTTCACCCCGATCGCTTCATGACCAATCGCGGCGCGAAGCCCGGCGACGTGCTGATCCTCACGAAACCGATCGGCTCCGGCGTCATGACCAGCGCCGCCAAGGCCGACAAGATTCCGCAGGAAGACCTCGCCGAGACCATCGTCGTCATGACGACGCTCAACGCCGCCGCCGCACAGGTCGCGCTTTCCGTCAACGCGCACGCGGTCACGGATATCACCGGCTTCGGCCTCGTCGGCCACGCCGCCGGAATGGCCGAAGCCTCCGGCGTAACGATCGAACTGATCGCCTCCGCCGTCCCGCTGATTGGCCCCACCCTCAAGCTCTCCGAAAGCGGCTGCCTCACGCGCGCCTGGAAGAGCACGCTCGAATCCCTCGGCCCGCGTTTCAAAACGCAAGGCGTCGCCGAACCTCTCGTGGGCGTACTCGCGGACGCCCAAACCTCCGGCGGCCTACTCATCGCCGTCGCTCCCGACCGCGCCGACGAAGCCCTCGCCGCCCTCGCCTCTCGAATCCCCTGGCCCCCCGCCGTTGTCGGCGGGGTCGCGCCCAAGTCGGATGTCGACGTCATCTTGTACGCCTAATTTTTTCACTCGCATAAGAGCCGCGCCGCCATCCGAGCCGGCGGCGCTGGGCCCCGGTTTTCCGTCGTGCGGCTGGGCCCCCTATGTGGCTCTCGCAAAAGATGGCTCAGCCTAGCCTTTACCAATGCCGATTGACCGGCCTTAAGTCGGTTCGTATGATATTGGCATGAGTCGAGACTCCGTCTTAGAGCATGCGCTGGCTCTCAGCCTGGACGATCGCATCCAGTTGATCGACGATCTCTTGGAACGCATGGTCGATCCGAACTCCTGCTCCGAATTGACACCCGCCCAGCAACTCGATCTGCTCCAGCGCCTTGAAGCCGATCGTGCCGATCCGGGCGCGGCGATTCCGTGGGAAGAAGCCGAGCAGCGGATCGGCTCACCGCGATGACCGCGCGGCTCGTCCTTCGTCCCGAGGCGGTCAACGACCTGCGAGAGGCCTTTG
>CAYMXF010000519.1:0-2244 GCA_964393935.1 uncultured Planctomycetaceae bacterium | reverse complement strand
CAAAAATCAAAGAGGCTCTCGAACGGCCCACCGCCCTTTCGCGCCTCGACGATCGTCTGCACGGCCTTCTCGCCGACGCCCTTGATCGCCGCTAGGCCGAACCGTAGGAACGGCTGTAGCTCTGCCGCCCCCGGCTGGGTATTTTGATGTAGCTCAGCCGCCCTCGGCTGAGAATCCACAGCGGAGGGCCGCTGTGCTACAGGCATGACAGTCGTGAAATCGGTCTCGCTGGAATTGATATCCGGCGGTCGCACGTCGATCCCCAGTCGCCGGCACTCCTCGATGTACTCGACGACCTTGTCGGTATCGCCCATTTCAAACGTCAGCAACGCCGCCATGAACTCCAGCGGGTAATACGCCTTCACGAACGCCGTTTGAAAAGCGATGAGCGCGTAGCCCGTCGAGTGCGCCTTGTTGAAGGCGTATTCGCCGAACGGCAGGATTTGATTGAAGATCGCCTCGGCGTCGTCCTTCTTCAACCCGTTGCGCACGGCTCCCTCGACGAAGGGCTCGCGCTCCGCCTCGATCATCGACGTCTTCTTCTTGCTGATCGCCTTGGCCAGGCGAAAGGCCCGCTTGCGCTCGATGCCGCCGAGCTGGTTCACCAACCGCGCGACCTGCTCCTGATAGACGATGATGCCGTAGGTCTCGGCCAGCACGTCGTCCATGATCTTGTGCGGGCTGGCCCATCGCTCGCCATGCTTGCGGGCAATGTATGCATCGATATTCACCATCGGCCCCGGTCGATAGAGCGCGTTGGCCGCGATCAGGTCCTCGATGCGGTTCGGCCGCATCTTCATGACGACATCGCGCATGCCGCCGGACTCAAACTGGAACACACCCTTGGTCTGACCCGCAGCGAAAATCGCGTAGACGCTCTGGTCCGCCAGGTCGAGCCGCTCCAGATCGATCTTGACGCCGTGATTCCTCTCGACGAGTTCGCACGCCCGCGTCAGCACGCTCAGCGTCCGCAAGCCAAGAAAGTCCATCTTGAGCAGACCGACGAGTTCGACCGTCGGGCCTTCAAATTGCGTGATGATCGCGTCGGAGCCCGTCGCTTTGCACAGCGGCAGCAACTCTTCGAGCGGCTGATCGGCGATGACCACGCCGGCCGCGTGGACGCCGGAGTGCCGCGCCAGCCCCTCGATGCGCCGCGCCACGTCGATCACCCGTTGAAACCGAGGATCCTCGTCGTACACCTTCTTGAGTTCCGGTACGCGGGCCAGGGCCTTATCCAGTGTCATCTTCAGATCGTTGTCGGGGATGAGCTTTGCCACGCGGTCCGCGTCGGCCAGCGGCACGCCCAACACACGACAGACGTCGCGAATCGCCGCCCGGGCCTTGAGCGTCCCGAAGGTGATGATCTGCGCGACGTGCCCGTATTTCTCGCGGACGTACTGAATCACCCGCTCGCGGCCGTCCTGGCAGATGTCGATGTCGATGTCCGGCATCTCGTCGCGGTCCGGGTCCATGAACCGCTCGAAATAGAGCCCGTATCGAAGCGGATCGGGCTGCGACAGATAGAGGCAATACGCGACGATCGATGAACACCCGCTGCCGCGCGCCGCGCAGGGGATGCCCTGGGACCGCGCGTAATGCACGAAGTCCCAGACGATTAAAAAATAGCTGGCGAAGCCCTTGCTTTGGACCACCTGAAGCTCGTAGTCGATGCGTTCACGGATCTCGTCAGTGATTTTCCCGTAACGCTCGTGTGCCCCTTGATAGACGAGCTTGCGGAGGTATTCCTCCGGGCTTTGCTTTTCCGGCGGATGGTAAACCGGCGTGTGACGTTTCTTGAAATCGAGATCGACGTTGCACTGATCGGCGATCCGCACGGTGTTTGCGGCAGCCTCGGCTTGGGCCTGAAACAACGCCGTCATCTCCTCCGGCGTCTTCAGATAGAACTGATCCGTCGGGAACTTCAGCCGCTTCTCGTCCGTTTGGAGATTCCGCGTCTGGATGCAACAGAGCACGTCGTGGGCATCCGCGTCTTCATGCCGCAGGTAATGCACATCGTTCGTGACGACCAGCCCCAGCCCCTTGCGCGTCGCGATCTCGATCAACTCCGGGTTGATCTCGCGCTGCTCGGCGATGCCGTGATCCTGCAACTCGATGTAAAACCGCTCAGGACCGAACAGCGACAGATACCAGTCGGCGATCCGCTCGGCCGTCGCCCGGTCATGCTTCATCAGCGCCGTCGGAATCTCCGCCCCCAGGCAGGTGCTCGTGCAGATCAGCCCCTCG
>CAYMXF010000518.1:0-2249 GCA_964393935.1 uncultured Planctomycetaceae bacterium | reverse complement strand
CCGGCGGTCATCGTCCGGGTCGCAGACGCGGCCGACGTCTCCCGCGTCGTCTCGCTCGCGCGCGAGACCGGGCTGGAGCTCGCCATCCGCAGTGGCGGCCACAGCGGCGCCGGTCATAGCGTCTCCGACGGCGGAATCGTGCTGGATCTTTCGAACATGCGGGCTTTGCAAATCGATGTCGAAAGACGCACCGCGTGGGCCGAGACGGGTTTGACCGCTGGCGAATACACGACCGCGGCGGGCGCCTACGGCCTCGCGACCGGGTTCGGCGACACTGGCTCGGTCGGGATCGGGGGGATCACACTGGGCGGCGGCGTCGGGTACCTCGTACGCAAGTACGGCCTCACGATCGACGACCTGCTGGCCGCCGAGGTCGTGACGGCAGACGGCCAGCTCCTCCGCGTGGACGCCGAGACGCACCCGGACCTCTTCTGGGCGATCCGCGGTGGTGGCGGCAACTTCGGCATCGCCACCCGGTTCCAGTTCCGGTTGCACGAGGTCGATACGATCATAGGCGGCATGCTGTTCCTGCCGGCGACGCCCGACGTCATCGCCTCATTCATCGCCGAGGCGGAGGCCGCGCCAGACGAGTTGTCGACCATCGCCAACGTCATGCCGGCGCCACCGATGCCGTTCTTGCCCACGGAGTATCACGGCCAGCCGGTCGTGATGGCCATGCTGGTCTACGCGGGTGAAGCCGGAGCCGGCGAGCGCGCCATCGCTCCGTTCCGATCGCTTGCCACGCCGATCGCCGACATGGTCCGGCCGATGCGCTATCCGGAGATCTATCCCCCGGACGATGACAGCTACCACCCGATCGCGGCGGCGCGCACGCTGTTCGTCGACGCCATCGATCGCTCCGTGGCTGAGACGATCCTCGATCATATCCAGGCTTCGACCGGGTCGATGGCCGTGGCACAGCTCCGGGTGCTCGGTGGGGCCATGGCCCGTGTGCCGGCTGACGCCACCGCATTCGCTCATCGCGGGTCACGGATCCTGGTGAACGTCGCCGCGCTTTACGAACGGCTTGACGAGAAGGCGACCCACGTGGCCTGGGTTACGGACTTTGCGGCCGCACTGCGACAGGGTGACGGCGGTGCGTACGTCAACTTTCTCGGCGACGAGGGCGAGGCGCGCATCCGCGCGGCCTACCCCGGGTCGACCTGGAACCGGCTCGCGGCGATCAAGGGTCGCTACGATCCGACCAACCTCTTCCGGCTCAACCAGAACATCCCGCCGACGATCGAGGGTTCTCAGAAATGAGAGGCGACCGGACCCAAGAGGCCCCGAAGAATAGGATTCACTAGTAACCTTTAAGGAGGAATATCATGACTAAAAAGAATCAAACTACATCGCTAGAGTCGGACGCTCAGGCGCCGCAGCCACCCAAGCCGTATCCCGGTCTCAAAAGCTTGGATAGATTGGTCGGCACGTGGAAAGTGTCCGGCCCGGATATAGATGGACACGTTGCCTTCGAGTGGATGGAAGGCGGCTTTTTCCTGATGCAACATGTTGATTTTGAGCATGGTGGACGAAAGATCAAAGGGGTTGAGATCATCGGATATCAACGCGAATTTGGCGCGACTGAGCCAAGTGAGAATATAAAATCGCGCTGGTTCGACAACGTTGGCAATACCTTTGACTACACATATGAAGTAAACGACGACACCCTTACGATTTGGGGTGGAGAAAAGGGTTCTCCGGCATATTACCAAGGTAAGTGGAGCGACGACGGCAACACCAATTCCGGCGCCTGGCATTATCCGGGCGGCGGTGGGTATAGCTCGACCATGACCAGGGTCAAGAATAAATAGGAGAAATCAGCATGGCGACGAAACCCGCGAAAAAACCGGCAACAAAGCCTGTGACAAAACCGGTTGTAAATAATGCGGAATATGTGGATAGGCGAATGGCTTATTTTTCTGACATGAAAGATGTGAAAGCTAAGCAAGCGGCTCTGGAAAAGGCAGTCAGAAAATGGGTGAGGTTGATGGGTGAATAATCATAAGGAATCCGAATGAGCAGCGAGCCCACAGCCGAACCGATGCGCGAGATTCTGGACAATATCTACCACGCCGAGTCGCGCCGCATCCTCGCCACCCTGATCCGTCTGCTCGGCGACTTCGACCTGGCGGAGGATGCACTGCACGATGCCTTCAGAGTGGCGATGGAGCAATGGCCGCGGGATGGCATCCCCGCCAACCCTCGAGCCTGGCTCGTTTCGGTTGGTCGCTTCAAGGCCATTGACG
>CAYMXF010000517.1:0-2256 GCA_964393935.1 uncultured Planctomycetaceae bacterium | reverse complement strand
GTTGCATCGCCCTGATAGATGCCACTGAGCGCCTGACACCCTGCCTGGGTCGTCTCCGAACAGCCCCCGCCGCCGACGCAGCAAGCCCCGACGGTTCCGGCGGTACAACTCGTAGCGAGCGTGTAGCTCCCGGTGGCGCCCTGATAGCCGGAGACGCGGATGTAATAGATGTTCCCGGTGGACACGGGCCAGGTGACCAGTGACTGCAATTCCAGGGGCCCGGCGCCGTCGCAATTATAATCGTCCTTGCAGGCCAGTTCGGTCGTCGGCGGGCCGGGGTATCCGTCAAACACAGCTAAGGATGTGTCGTAAAGGCTGTTGCAGAGGCTGGCGGTGGCGGAGCCGTCGCAGGAGGCGGCGTAGCAGTACCACTCCGCAACGGTGTCTCCCGACGTACACGATGTGATGTCGCTGCCCGGCGTGTTGTTCGCCGTGGTACCGACGAAGGTGCCGTCGCCGATGGGAACACAGGTTTCCGGCGTACTGGCCCCGTTTAGACGGCAGAGTTTGTCGGCCAGCAACGTGCAGAATTCATCCCATTCGACGTCGCAACAATAACGATTGGCGGCGCAGACCGTTTCGCAGCAGGAGCCGGCACAGCCCGGGGTCTCGTGGGGCGATTCGCAGGCCCCGACGGCGCCGGTGCAGTCGTAGATGTTGGGGCAATCCGTGCCCGCGCCGTTGTTGGCAAGCATCAGATCGATGGACTTGTCCACGTCGTGGCCATCGAACTTACTGTCCTGATTGGCGTCGACGCATTCGTTCACGTGGCTGCTGGCCACGAGTTCTTCGGCAAGCTTGGGGATGTCATCGGTGTTGACGCGGCCGTCCCCGTTGGCGTCGCCGTAGCAAGTGTGGCAGAGGAAACCCGCCGCGCCGTCGCACTCGTCCGGCATGTTGTTATTGTTGAGATCCAACGAAAAGCCGTTGCCGATGTCGCACTCATCGAGCGTGCCGCTGAAATTGCAATCCAGCGCGGGGTTGTTCTGGATTTCCTGTAGATCGTTAATCGAATTGTTGTTGCAGTCCATCTGGGTCGTATCCCGAACGGTATGGAAAGAGATTTGACGGAGGTTGAGAAGACCCGGATTGAAGGCGGACCGCGATCCACTGTACACAATGACGCCGTTTTGCTTGACGATCATCTGCGGGTCATTGGGATTGACCCTGAAGTCGTAACTGAAGTCCATGAAAAAGTTGCCCGGAAAGATGGGGATGTAGAATTCGATCGTAAAGGTGACGGTTACGAAGTGATTCCAAAACGACCAACAGCTTATGAGGGCGATGCCATCGGGCGAAATCCATCGATCGCCGATGAAATGAAAATCGTTGGGATCATCCCAAAGCTCCGAGTATTCGATGCAGGCGCAGACCGACTGGTTCGGCGGGACCGCATGGGTTTCGCCGTTGCGGTAGGTCAGGCCGACCAGTTCGCCGTAGGACGTCCAGAGCCCCGGCGTCACCTCGTACGTGCCTCCGGTGGCTCCGCCAAAGGCCGTGAGGCTATCGCACCATGTCGGGCAGCCTCCGGGCATGCCGCCGTCGCCGCCGGCGCCGCCGCCGCCGCCCGCGCCGCCTTTGCCTCCTTTGCCCCCTGCACCACCGGGTACCAACAAGCCGCCGACACCCGGCAACGTAGAGCCACCAGCACCGCCCACGCCGGCGGCCCCGCCCGCACCGCCGAAGCCGGCGCCGCCGCCGGCTCCACCGCCGACGGGGGGCACGCCAGTCGTAGCGCCAAAGGCCGCGGCGAGGTTGGCGTTAGTGACATCGATGGTGGTACCGTTGAACACGATCTTGCCGGCGAAGCCGCCATCGCCGCATCCGTTCGCACCACTGGCATACATCACGGAATTAGCGGCCAGAATCGTTTGGCCGGTCAGTAGAATTGTCCCGCCCGCGCCGCCGCCGCCGCCCGGGCACAAGCCGATTTCGGAGAACATATTGATCGTGCCGTTCTCCAGGCACAGCGTCCCCGGCGTCCGCAATTCCACCGCCCCGCCGCCTGCGCCGCCGTCGTTACCGGGGGCGGACGGCCCGCCGGCTTGACCGATCATGCCGCTGGTGCCATTGGCCCCCGCGGCCGGCTGTGCGAAATTCACACCGGGGGCGCCGTTCCTGCCCGCTCCGCCCGTAGCGTGCTCGCCGTCTCTGCCGTCCTCGCCGTCAACGCCGTCGACGCCGACTTCGCCGAGCAATCCGTCCGTGCCACCCTCGAAGCGTCCGCCGCCACCGCCGCCGCCGGGCCCGCCGGCG
>CAYMXF010000516.1:0-2260 GCA_964393935.1 uncultured Planctomycetaceae bacterium | reverse complement strand
CGTTCCTGCTGGAGAGCGTTGTCGGTGGCGAGCAGGTTGCCCGTTACAGCTTCGTAGGTGCGAGGCCCTCGGCAATTTTTCGAGCCAAGGACCGCAGCGCTTCCATTGAGCGCGCCGATGGGACGATCGAGATGCTTCCCGCCGGAAACGATCCGTTGATCGAACTTCAACGGTTGTTGGCCGGTCTCCAGGCAGCGCCTCGTACCGGTGCGACGCCGGGAGCGGCTGCTTTGCCGCGTTTCACCGGCGGAGCGGTCGGCTATGCCGGTTTCGACACGGTGCGGCATTATGAACCCCTGCCGCACCCGCCGCCCGATGATCGCAACCTCGACGATCTCGTTTTTGGAATTTACGAAGACATGGTCATCTACGATCATGTCAGCAAGACGGTCCTTGTCGTCGCACATGCCCACTTGGAAGGCAACAGGGCCGCCGATGCGGCCTATCAAGACGCGTGCCGTCGGATCGATCGCTTGGTCGAAGCGTTAGATCGCCCGTCGCCCGCCGCGGCGCGGGAGTTCGACGTCGATGCCCGGCCGGAGATTGCGTTCGAGAGTACGTTCAATAAGAAAGCCTTCGAGTCCGCCGTCCTCCGGGCGAAGGAATACATCGTCGCGGGCGACATCTTTCAAGTCGTGCTCAGTCAACGCCTTCGTGTCTCGTGCGCTGCCGATCCCTTCGATATCTATCGGGCGCTTCGCGTCGTGAACCCCTCGCCGTTCATGTTCTACGTCAAGAGCCCGCGGTGCGTACTTGTCGGAGCCAGCCCCGAGATTCTCTGCCGCGTCGAGGATGGTGTGATTACGAATCGTCCGCTCGCGGGGACGAGGCGGCGGGGTGCGACGGGCGATGAGGATACGGCGCTGGAGCGCGAGCTATTAGCCGACCCGAAGGACCGCGCCGAGCACATCATGCTCGTGGACCTGGGGCGCAATGATGTCGGTCGCGTCGCCCAGCCCGGCAGCGTTGAACTGTCCGACGTGATGGCCATCGAGCGGTACAGCCACGTCATGCACATCAGTTCGACAGTGACGGGGCGTCTCGCCGAAGGTCGTACTACGCTCGACGCTTTACGGGCGTCGCTTCCCGTCGGAACCGTTAGCGGCGCGCCCAAGGTCCGCGCGATGCAGATTATCGACGAGTTGGAACCGGTGAGGCGCGGCCCGTATGGTGGGGCGGTGGGGTACATCGATTTCTCCGGCAACATGGACACGTGCATCGCGTTGCGAACGATGGTGATTACGCCGGGGGCGAAGAGCGGCGAGTGGATCGTAGACATGCAAGCGGGCGCCGGGATCGTCGCGGATAGCGATCCGGCTGCGGAGTTTGAAGAGACGATGAACAAAGCGAAGGCGCTCTTAGCTGCGGTAGGTATCGCGGGGACCGAGCATCGGCAACTGATTCGGCGGGGAATGTTCTTTTCTTCGGATCAAGCCTACAGATTCGTTATTGCTTTCATACGATGGCTAGCGCTTTTGACGTGCGTCGTCTGCGCCGTTGTGCACCAAGCAACCGACCGTGGCGGCCAGAATAAATGGCTTTCATTGTCAGCAATTGTTTACATTGTTACTGCTCTTCTTTGGTGGCCTTCCATGCTCCGCTGGTGGCATCGCCGAAAGATCGTTCCTGGTCATTGCAAGGTCTGCGGCTACAACCTCACCGGAAACGTTTCCGGTCGGTGTCCCGAATGCGGCACCGTGATTCAGCAGTCGAAAGCTGTTTCGTAACAGGTCTCAAATCACGTGTGCTTCTTAAGCACCTGCGCGAAGCCCCACACTTCTTGGAACGTGTTGTACAGCGGTACCGGCGCGACGCGGATGACGTCAGGCTCGCGGAAGTCGCATTTTACTCCGGCGGCCTCCAACTCAGCGAAAAGCTCCTTCGGCCGATCCTTCGCTCGAATCGAAAGCTGGCAGCCCCGCGCCTGCGGTGCTTTGGGGGTGATCACTTCGTAACGCCCGCTGGGCATCTGATCGAGCAGGAATTGCAGGTATCCCGTCAGTTTCTCGGACTTGGCTCGAAGCGCAGGCATTCCCGCCTCGTCGAAAACCTCCAGCGACGCGCGAAGCGGCGCCATTGAGAAGATCGGCGGATTCGACACCTGCCAGCCCTCCGCACCGGCGACCGGCACGAAATCGGGCAGAAGCTGCATCTGGAAGCGAGTCGCCGGGTCGTTGCCCCACCAACCGGCCAGGCGCAACCGATCCGTATCCTTGCCATGTTTCTCGTGAACGAAGCAGCCGCCGACGGCCCCGGGCCC
>CAYMXF010000515.1:0-2262 GCA_964393935.1 uncultured Planctomycetaceae bacterium | reverse complement strand
ACATACTCTCGCCGCGGCGGAGAAATTGACTAGGTTATTTATGAGCGCGCCCTAAGGAGACTTCCGATGTGCTATTCAAGCCGTCGAAGCCGCGGTAGGTCTCCGGCGCCTATGCCGTAAACTTGCGGGCCCAGGGTTCGATTTTCTGTTTGAGTTCGCTGAGCGAGTCGGGCAAGGTACCCTGGCCGAATCGTTTCCACGTGCCGGAACCGCGTCTTCAGGCGGATTTCAACTCCTTACGGAGCAATCGGCTGGCGAGGCGGCCGGCGTCCGTGCGGGCTTGACGGGCCTTCTTTTTGAGCAGGTTCATCACGTCGGCATCGATCTGGATCTCGAATCGCCTGCCCTTGAGGTCAACCTCGACATCGGCGTCGGTGAAATCATCGGCGTAATCCGTCGTGTCGTGGCTGTCCCAAAACCCGCCGGCTTGCTCGTCGGACTTGAACGCCTCCGGGATCGCCTCAACCTTTTTGCGTTTTCCTGCCATAATATCGCCTCTCCGATTGGGTCGTACAGCTTTCAGCAGTCAGCTATCAGCTTTCAGCCGGCCCGCTTATGCTTGGCGATCAGCTCTCGGACGGCGGGGACCAGCTCCACCGGGACGTTCATCAGTGTTTCGGACTGCTCCTCGAAGAGGTTCATCCTCGGCGACGGCTTCGTCCTCCGACTGGTTCTCATAATGGTCGAGGACGCGCTTGACGCGGGCCTCGTCCCAGCCTGGCGGAAAGTAATTCTCGCTCATGGTCGTCGCTCATGCCGCGAGTTTTTTGGCCCAGGGTTCGATTTGGTGCTGGAGTTCGGTGAGCGAGTCGGGCAAGGCGCCCTGGCCGAAGCGTTTCCACCAGCTCACAATGGTCATGCCGACGGGATCACCGGTGCGGGAATCTCGATGCATGATAAACCCGTCGTCGGTCTCCTCGCCGAGCGTTTCCGTTTCGCGCTGAGAGGCGAGGCGCAGGTAAAGCACGTCGCCGCTGACGTCATAATGAAACCAGAGCGTACCGTCGATAAAGCCCACCAGGGTGTCAATGGCGACCATTCGATGGCTCCATTTATTCGAGCAGCGCGATATCACAAAGATGCCGGATCAATCAACATGATCGGGAAGCGCTTAAAATCCTCGGCGTTGAACGTTAGGAGTCGCGTGATCCCATAGGTTTCCATGGCGGCCGCGAGTCGGGCGTCATGGGATTTGAAACCCCTGATCTCCAGCGTCTTCACGAGTGTATGCCAGGCGGCGAGCAGTTCATCGCGATCAGGGAGAAGAGTGAATCGCCGTTGGAAGAAGCGTAGCCACTGGCTGGTTTGGTTCGGCGTCATCCCGAGACCATTCTGGCCGGCTGGAGGAGGCCCGGGTTTGCGGGTAGCCACAGCCCAGAACTCGTAGAGGTTCTGAGGTACGACAACCAACCGTTCGCCCTTGGCCAGCAGTACATGAATGGCCCGTCGCGCGGCGGCGCATTGCGGGTCTGCCGAGTCCGTCACGCGCCCGAGCAGATTAGTGTCCAGAAGGATCATTCGCCTTCCATGCGACTGTAGAGCGCCTCACGCGAGTAGTCCGCGCCGCCTGACTTCACCATGAACGGCTCCATCTCGGCGAAGATGTCCTCTGCCGTTGCTTCTGCGGGCTCTTCCACAAAGACGATGGCCTCGCGAACCTCGCCGCTGATCCGGACCACGTTGGCGGCGATCTCCTGCTTCGAACCTCTCAGGACTTGCGCTTTCATCGTTGGCTCTCCTCTTCGACGACCTGCTGCTGTTCGCTGGTGAGCGTGGTCATATTCGGTGTCTCCACCTGATTCGGTGTCTGGACATATTATAGCGGAAGCATCGGACATTCTGGACCTCCCCCTTGCCCCATCCTTCGCAAGGAGGGGGTTTCGCCGCCCACGGGGGGCCGGCGCTACATCACCGGCGAGACGCCGGTGCCACACCTCACGGGCGAGACGCCCGTGCCACAACGTCATTCGTCGGTTACGCATCCTTCGGAAGCGTTTTTTACGCTTTTGATGTACTTCCAGAGGATTCCATTAGTCGCCTTGTACGGCGGCATTTTCCAGGCGGCGCGGCGCTTGGCGAGTTCGGCGTCGGGGAGCTCGGCCTGGATGAGGTTTTTTTCGGAGTCAAGCGTGATCACGTCGCCGTCTTTGAGTAGGGCGATGGCGCCGCCTTCCTGGGCTTCGGGGACGATGTGGCCTACCAGGAATCCGTGGGAGCCGCCGCTGAAGCGGCCGTCGGTGATGAGGGCGACTTCTTTGCCCA
>CAYMXF010000514.1:0-2269 GCA_964393935.1 uncultured Planctomycetaceae bacterium | reverse complement strand
CTACCGTCTATCTCGCTGCTGCCTTCATCTTCTGGTTATGAGTCCGGAGCCTAGACCGGCGTATTCACAAAGTCTCACGGCCAAAAACGTCGGCTGTTTTCCGACGGTTATACGCAATCGTCGTAAATATTACGATTTTCTCGTTGCCATCTATGAGCGTAGTGGTTACGCTTGAATTCGCAAAGGTAGAGTCCACTTAGCAACGAGCAAGGAGCAAGCGATGACAAGCGAAACGACAGGCGGCCAGGGCGGCGACGTGGTGCGGGCATGGGCGAGTGCGGAGGGCGTGTTCATCGGGCCGTCGATCGCGCTCATCCGACGCAATCGCCATTCCGGCGGCCAGCCGTTCGAGCTGCGGCCGAGCATGGTGATCGAGTCGGCGCTGACGCGCCTGTGGGGGCGGGAGATCGACCTCCACTGGCATTCGGACGCGCTCAACGGCGCGATGCTGGCGCTCAACCGCGGCGACCTCGCGCTCGCCAGGCAGATTGCGCGCGGCATCGCGCTGCCGCCGGTTCCCGATGCGTTGCGCAAGGAATGGGATGAATCGCAGCACCCGCGCCAGCCGGCGGGCAGCCCCGAGGGCGGCGAGTTCGCGCCGGCGAACGGCGATGGATCGGGCACGCCGACGCAAGGCGCCGACGCCTCGGCCACCCAGGTCGCCGCCGCGCCCAAGCCGCGCCAAGTCCCCCCGCCGGTTTCCGAAACCGCGCCTGGCGTCGATTGGAAATTCATCGAGCGGGAAGAGAACAAAGGCCGAGACGCGCGGCCGGCCGAGACCGGATACGTTCCGACCGACAAAGACGGGAATGTCCTTGGTCGGAGCGGTGTAACGGTTGCCACCGGAGTCGACCTCGGGAAACGCAGTGTAACCGAGATAGACAATCTCGATATCCCCGAGGAACTGAAAGCGAAGCTTCGAGAATATGCCGGGAGAACGGGGCAGCCGGCGCTCGACTATCTCGCCTCGCACCCGCTGACATTATCGTCGCAAGAGGTATCGATGCTCGACGATGCGGTGCGTCGACAAATTGCGCTGGAGTTCACCCAAAAATATGACGCTGCAGCGGTGAAGATTCCGGGTGCGCTTCCGTTCCGCGATCTGCCACCGCACGTTCAGACGGGCATTATGTCCTACGTATTTCAACGTGGGCCAAATCTCGATCGTACCCCGGTCGGCTCGAGTAATCGTCAGGTCTGGGATGCGATCGTGAGCCAGGATTGGGACCGCGCTGCCGACGCAGTTCAAGCAGCGACGCCCCAATACCGTAGTCGCCGCCTCCGGGAATCGCGGTTGATCCGTCTTGGTCGCAATCCACCCCAGCCATGAGTCGGTTCGAGTGACCACATTGGCCGCGCGATGGTTTTATTTACGGCTTGGCCAGCGTGGACGACGTGCGATCAAGCGCGCCTACAGGGTGCGAATTGTCCAGCACGCTATGACGATCGGGCTGATCGGATCGAGCTTGCTTGGGCCACTATCATTCGCCGGTATTCTTGGGCAAAGCATCGCGCATGAGGTGCACGTGTTCGATCGGAGGTTGACCGGATCGCTTGAGAGCCTTGCCCGTACGTGGGGCGTCCAGCGGCCGCTCAGCGACGCCCGGGAGGTCGCCGAGCAGCCGAAGGACAAACTAACCTGCGCTGAATGGTATCTGCTGCGACAGGCAAGCCTGCTCGACGTACCGCCGTGGGCTCGGCGAGATTATCAATTCTGTTTTGCATTGTCGGCAGTGGTCAACGCGAAACCATCGGCCACAAGTTATTTTGACCGGAGTACGTTGGCCACCGACTTGTTCAGTCATCTCGATCTCTCGCGTATTGGGTTTCCAATGGGAGGATCGTTTCGTGATCAAGGTTTTCCGACATTCACGATCAAGCAGTCTGACTCTCGAATTTCGATTCGGTTGCAGAATTGGTCCAGCGGGGATCAGGTATTCGAAGTCTTGTATATGGACCTCTTCCTTCATGCCGCTGGGGACTTCGACGGCGACGGTGTGGAAGACGTACTAATTTCCACGTTTTTCTGTGACGCAAACAACTGCGAGAATTTGGAGTTCGAATACCTCTTCGTTACGCGGCTCTCACCCGGTGGTCCGCTGATCGTCAAGGATGTCGAGCTGAATCCGCCTCCTGCGCACGTCTTGCAGCCCCGCGCGCCATAAGCCCGCGCGCGGAAATGTGAATGCTTTGCGGTATTGACTCCCGCGTCACGTTCATTTTATGTTCTGCTCGTTTTGGTAGAAAAACGGGGAGAGAACACACCTAT
>CAYMXF010000513.1:0-2271 GCA_964393935.1 uncultured Planctomycetaceae bacterium | reverse complement strand
CGCGAGACGCCCCTCCGTGGCGCGCTCGGCGAAACTCGGCTCAAGCTCCTCCTCGCCGCGGGCCGCGAATCAGAAGCGGAGTCGCAGATCGCGCATCTCAAACTCGACGAGACGCTGCCCATGCCGGTCCGTCTCGCCAAGGCCTACGCAAACCTCGCCGGACCCTTTGCCGAAGACCTCGGCCGGTATGCCGCCGTCCAGCGCTGGTGCCGCCGCGCCGCCGAACTCGCACCGTCGATCCCCGATCCCCACGCCGTCCTTCTCCGTGCCGCCCTACGCTCCGGCGATGACCCCGTCGCAAAGATGGCGGCGGAACAAATCCTCCAACTGGAGCCCGATCGAAAGGTCGCCGCCGACTATCTCAGCGGCCTGCGAAAGCGTTACCCCGACCGGCCGTTTTGGTCGGATTTCGCGAAGCAATATCCCGAGTTGCACATGCCGCCGACCACCGGGCCGGCTTCTCGAAACCCATAAAGACCCGCTTGTCCGCCGCCCGCCAGCCCTTACAATCCCTCTTTTGAGGGGCCCCTCCCATGCACCCGAAGATCATCGGCGACGCGGTTACATTCGACGACGTCTTGCTCGTTCCCGCGCGCAGCGCCGTCGTCCCCAAGGACGCCGACGTCCGCACGCAACTGACGCGCAACATCGCCATCAACATCCCCCTCATCTCCGCGCCGATGGACACCGTCACCGAGGCGAGCCTGGCCATCGCCCTCGCCCAGGAAGGCGGCATCGGCATCATCCACAAGAACCTCTCGATCGAGGCGCAGTGCCGCGAGGTCGATAAGGTCAAGCGCAGCGCCAACGGCGTCATCCTCGACCCCGTGACGCTCCGCCCCAGCGACACCGTCGAACGGGCCGCCGAGCTGATGCGCCTGCACAACGTCTCCGGCGTGCCGATCACGACCGAGGACGGCAAGCTGGCCGGCATCCTCACGCGCCGCGACATGAAGTTCATGGAATATGGGCCGAGGGAAACGCCAAAACGCCAAAACACCGAAACGCCGAAACCGGCGGGGCTGCGCGTCGAAGAGGTGATGACCAAGGACAACCTCGTGACCGCCCCGCCCAATACGTCGCTCGATGAGGCGGATCGGATCCTTCAAAAACACAAAGTCGAAAAGCTGCTCCTGGTCGACAAGGACCGCCGGCTCGTCGGGCTCATCACCATCAAGGACATCGATAAGAACCGCCAGTACCCGGACAGTTGCCGCGACCAGCGCGGTCGCCTCCGCGTCGGCGCCGCCGTCGGTGTGAACGACCTCGACCGCGTCGCCGCGCTGATCGAAAACGGCGTCGATGTCATCGCCGTCGACAGTGCCCACGGCCACAGCGACAACGTCATCCAGACCGTCCGCGCCATTCGCAAGCGCTACGACATCGACCTCATCGCAGGGAACATCGCCACCGCCGAGGCCGCGACCGACCTGATCGACGCCGGCGCGGATGCCCTCAAGGTCGGCATCGGTCCCGGCTCGATCTGCACCACCCGGATCGTCTCCGGCGTTGGAATGCCGCAGATCACCGCGATCTTCGCCGTCGCCGACGTCGCCCAGGACGCGGGCATCCCCGTCATCGCCGACGGCGGAATCCGCTTCTCCGGCGACATCACCAAGGCCCTCGCCGCCGGGGCACACAGCGTCATGTTGGGGTCGCTTTTTGCCGGTCTCGAAGAATCCCCCGGAAGCGTGGTCTTTTGGCGGGGACGCCGTTTTAAGGAATATCGCGGCATGGGCTCGCTCGGGGCGATGGTCTCCGGCAGTGCCGACCGATATAGTCAGAAGGGCGAGAAGGACCGGGACAAGCTCGTCCCCGAAGGCGTCGAAGGCCGCGTCCCCTACCGCGGACGCCTCGCGGAATTGACCTACCAGCTCGTCGGCGGCCTGCGGGCCGGGATGGGCTACTGCGGCGCCGCGGGCGTCGAGGACCTACGCCGCAACGCGCGGTTTATGCGCGTCTCCGCCGCCGGAATGGCCGAGTCGCACCCGCACAATCTGGTCATCACCGAGGAAGCCCCGAACTACGCCGTCGAGCACGTCGTTGAGGTATGAAGATGAAACGTCAAAACGTCGAAACGTCGAAACGTCGAAACCGTGTGGCACCGGCTTGTGTGGCACCGGCTATTAGCCGGTGGAGTTCTATGTGGCACCGGCTTCCAGCCGGTGGGGCCGCCGCCGTTTGCATGATGGCCCTCGCCGCCGGCTGCGCCCACATTAACAACCCCTACGAAGACTCCAGCGCGATGATCAACGAAGAGATGACCACGCA
>CAYMXF010000512.1:0-2277 GCA_964393935.1 uncultured Planctomycetaceae bacterium | reverse complement strand
GTCCATTCCATCGCGGCGATCGCGCCGACGGTGTCCACGGCGTCGACGTAGCCCATGTGGTTCAGGCGGATCATCTTGCCCTTGAGTTCGCCCTGGCCGGCGGCGACGTGGATGCCGAACTTCGAGCGCATCGTCTTGCGCCACTTGTCATCGTCCACGCCGGCGGGGATGTTGACGCCGGTCACGCTGTCCACGGGATCGGTTGCGTAGATCGATAGGCCCAGCGCCTTCGCCGCCGCGCGCGTCGCCTTGGCGAGCTGCGCGGTGCGCTTCCAGACGCTCTCAATCCCTTCGGCCTTGATCTGCCGGAGCGTGTAGCGCAGGCCCTTGACGAGCTGGTTGTTCGGCGTCCAGGGCACGTCGCTGTCCTTCTGGCTCTTGCGATACGCCTTGAGGTCGTTGTAGTACGCCGGCGCGTCGTGCGACTCGATCACTTCCCACGCTCGGTCGCTGACCGCCGCGAAGGCCAAGCCCGGCGGAAGCATCAGCGCCTTCTGCGAGCCGGTCACGGCGACGTCGATGCCCCACTCGTCCATCTTGAAGGGGATCGCGCCGATCGAGGTGATCCCGTCCACGAGGGTCAGCGCGCCGTGATCGCGGCAGACCTTGGCGATGCCTTGCGCGTCGCTTAGCGCGCACGTGCTCGTCTCGCTATGGACAAAGATGACGGCCTTGACGTCGGGGTTCTTTTTGAGCAGGTCCGCGACGCCTTCGGCCTTGAAGCCGCGGCCGTAATCCTGCTTGTATTCGACGTGCGGCAGGTTGAAGCGCTTGAGGATCTTGACCCAGCGCTCGCCGAATTTGCCGGAGTGGCAGACGAGCGCCCGCGCGTCCTTCTTGCAGCAGCCGAGGATCGCGCCCTCCATCGCCGCCGAGCCGCTGCCGGTCAGGACGAGCGGCAGGGCCTTGGTTTGATAGACGTAGGAGAGCAGCTCGGTACACTCCTTGAACATCTCCTTGAAGCCGCTGGTGCGATGGTGATCGAGCGGGTAGGCCATTTCCAGCAGGGCCTCGGGGCTGACCATCGTGGGACCGGGGGTGAAGAGTCGAAGTTTCATCATGGTGTTTCTCCTGTAAGCGAAGCGGCCGTTTCTCGCGGCTTCGCATGTTCCAACCCGCTCTCCGGCGTGCGAACGAGACGATTATAAGGACCCGTCTTACGGGGGCCAACTTGCCGACCGGCAGACCTGTAGCGCTTGACGATTCTGATCGATCACACTATCGTATTACGAATAGAGGATCGATCCATGAAGACGGTAAAAGTTTCCCCGAAGTTCCAGGTGGTGATCCCCCAGGGCATCCGGGAGGCGATGAAACTCGCCCCCGGTACGCCGGTGCAGGTGTTTCAATACGAAGACCGCATCGAGTTCATCCCGCAAAAGCGACTGAAGAAGATGCGAGGGTTCCTCAAGGGCATCGGTACGAAAGTGCCGCGTGAGAAGGACCGCGTATGAACGTGGTCGATTCCTCCGGGTGGTTGGAGTATTTCGCGGACGGGCCGGGGGCAGGCTTTTTTGCACCGGTGATTGAAGCGACGGACCGGCTGCTCGTCCCTGCCATCTGTATCGCGGAGGTCTTCAAGCGCGTTTTGCAACAGCGCGGTGAGGACGCGGCGCTTCAAGCGGTCGCCCTGATGCGCCAAGGCGCGATCATCCCCGTCGACTTCTCGCTGGCTCTCAGCGCGGCCAAACTAGGACACGATCTGAAGCTGCCCCTGGCCGACAGCCTTATCCTGGCCACCGCGCGTGCCCACGACGCAACGTTGTATACGCAAGATGGCGATTTTGAAGGGATCGAAGGCGTAAAGTTGCAAAGGAAAGCCAAGGGCGGGTAGGCCGGTGACTTCTTGCCGCAGTCACGTCAAACTTCAGAGACCGTTGGGAACACCTCGATAGATTGCCCTATCCTGTCTCGATTTGACTCGATGTTCTCATAGCGTCGATATTTGCGCTTTGTGATTCACAAAGGAAACTGCAATGGACAATTGTCACACTAACAACCGGTATGTTCTTGGGGGTCCCCGGCCATCGATGCAATATTTTCTTCTTCTAAGCCTTTTGACGGTTGCGCTCGCGGCCGGCGGGCTGGTCATCGCGAATGACGGCAACCGTGCCACGACACCAAACGCCTACGATCGCCTGCTCGCCCAACAAGCGCCGGCCCTCGTCACGATTCGGTATGTGCTCAAAACCGACGACGAGGAAGGCACCCCGTTCGAGGAGGATCGGGAAATATCGGGGGTCATGATCGATCCCGTGGGCGTCGTGCTCTGTTCGA
>CAYMXF010000511.1:0-2286 GCA_964393935.1 uncultured Planctomycetaceae bacterium | reverse complement strand
GCATTTTGTTCTGCAATTCATCCCGCGTTGCGGCAACTGCCTCGCGGAGGACGTCCGTCAGCGCCGATTTCGGAACGCCGGCGAATCCCTCGCGCTCCGCCGCCTCCAAGAGAACGGTCATCGACGGAATCTGCGAAAGGTCGGCGGCTTTCTTCACGGCGCGGCCTCCAACAGAACGCGTTCGTCGCCGACGCGCTTGGTGAATTGGATGCGATCCAGGTATTCGAGCAGCGATTGCACGATGCGCCGACTCAGGCCCAACGCATCGCGGACTTCGGCGAGCTTGAACGAGCGCCCGCGACCCAATTCGCGAACGGCCTTCTTCATTGTCTCAATCGCGTACACGGAGATGAATTGCTGCGGCGCGAAGTAAACCAGTCGCGCGTCGCACCGCGCCGCGTCTTCGAGGATTTTCAAACGCGGCTTGGAGAGACTCGCAGCCGTCGTCGATGCCGCCAGAACCGGCGGATCGAAACACGCCAACCGAATCTCCGCTACGAATCTTTCCAACGTCATCGCTTCCTCCGGGGGTATCGCCGGGCGAAATTCATGATGCGCGACATAGGGGCCGCGAGGAAGAACCCGTCCGGCGCTTTCCATTCGCGCCAGCAGGAGCCGACCGCAACCGGCTGCGGTCCGCTGTTCCAGCCAGCCGACAAACCGATCGCGTTGTACGCCGGGCTCGGCGGGATGGTTCTTGTGGTGGCGGCGCAGATAACTCAACGCGCGTTCGGATGCGGACTCCATTGTCGCGCGGTGAGCCTCTCGCCCGCCGTCGAGACGGACGATGACGCCTTCTTTTACCTGGCGATCGTGCATCGCACCCAGCGCCGACGGGTCGATCCCCGTCTCGCACGCCAATCGCGCGGCAATTCGATCGATCATTGAACCGTCTGAATCGAAACCCGGCGACTGAATGTCAAACCCCCATCGGCGTATCGCCGCCCCGAAGCGGCGAATCGGCTCCGGCGACGCCGCGGCGGTCAGCAACTCAAACTCCTCGGCGTCGTTGCCGCGAACCCTCCGCGAGACCGGCCGCACGACGCTGCCGCCGCCGAGGGTCGTCTGCGCGTTCTCGTTACGGATGATGAACCGCTGACCAAACGATGCGACGACCGGTTGCTCGAAGCGAAGCTGCGCGAAGGCGCGGCCTCCGGGGCTAATCTCGTCCGCGCCGAAGACGACCAAGGTCGCCATCGCTTCGTTCGTGCCCATGCAGATGCGAACGTGTTGGTGCGAACGGATCGGCTTCTCGACATGAAGCAAAATGTGTACTTGCACATCAGCGTATCGCGTCGGCGTGAGATAGCCCGGTGTGGCTAGTTCCATTCCTCGTTCGATCTTCTCGCGGTCAATGCCGGTCAGGTTTAACGCGGCGCGCTGGCCGGCACCGACGTCGTGCAGCGCTACGCCGTGTGATTGAACCTCGCGGACTTTGCAGGATAGGCCGGACGGTTGCAGTTCGAGCGTCATCCCCGGTGCGACGCCGCCGCAGAGCACTGAACCCGTAACGACCGTCCCGCGGCCGTGGATCGGAAAGACCCGGTCGATGGCCAGTCGAAAAATCGGACTCGCGGCGCGCTCGGGAAGGTTACCCATCAGCCGGGCGACGCACGAACGAATTTCGTCGAGCCCCCGACCGGTCCGCGCGGAGACGACGACGATCGGCCAATCGGCGAGCAATGTATTTTTAACAACGTCCGCGATCTGCCCCCGTACCTGCTCGATCCGTTCATCCGTCACCAAGTCCGACTTATTGATCGCGGCGAGTCCGCTGCGGATGCCCAGCAGATCGAGGATTTCAACGTGCTCCCGAGTCTGCGGCATCACGCCGTCGTCCGCCGCCACGACCAACATTCCCAGATCGACGCCGGTCGCCCCCGCGACCATCGTCTTGACGAAGCGTTCATGGCCCGGCACGTCGACGATGCCGACATCGAACCCCTCCGCCTCGCCGTTTGTGCCCGGCAGCTTCAGATGCGCGAAGCCCAGTTCGATGGTCATGCCGCGGGCCTTTTCCTCCGGCAGCCGGTCGGGGTCCGTGCCCGTTAGAGCCTTCACCAGGCTGGACTTGCCGTGGTCGATGTGCCCGGCCGTGCCGAGGATGCAGGTCCGGTGGCAGGCAACGGAGGAGTGGACCGGTGCTGCGGAAGTGGTCGCCATACGCCTTCATGTTAGCCCACCGGCACACCCAGGAACAATTCAGGGGTAGGCCGAGGCGAAGGATCGATGATATAATGAAGTTAGTGGAGGTCTTTCGGAAGCCACTCGCGGCCTGTTCGTGCG
>CAYMXF010000510.1:0-2286 GCA_964393935.1 uncultured Planctomycetaceae bacterium | reverse complement strand
CGCTGGCGGCGGTGACGGAGACCGGCCAGTTCGTCGGCTCGCTGCCCTGGGCCAGCCCCGAACAGGTCGACACGGGCGGTTCGACAGGGCGACCCGGCGGCCAGTCCGCGCCGCTCGATATGCGGACGGATGTCTATTCCCTCGGCGTCATGCTCTATCAACTGTTGACCGGCCGCTTCCCGTACAACGTGACGGGGGCGATGCGGGAGGTGATCGACCGGATCGTCAACGCCGAGCCGGCGCGGCCCAGCACCGGCCCCGGCGATTCAAGGGGCTCGGCGCGCTCTATCAACTCCGATCTCGAGACGATCGTGCTGAAATGCCTGGCCAAGGAGCGCGAGCGCCGCTACCAGAACGCCGGCGAGCTGGCCCGCGACCTGCGGCGCTTCCTGGCGGGCGAGCCCGTCGAGGCCAAGCGCGACAGCACCCTTTACGTACTGCGTAAGCGGCTGGCCCGCCATCGCATCGCCTTTGGGGTCGGCGCCACCATCGCGGCGCTGTTGGCGATCTCTTCGATCGTCACATGGTCGCTCTACGTCAAAGCGGATCGGGCGGCACGCGATGCCGAGACGGCCCGCGGCGAAACGACCGAACGGCTCTGGCAGTCCTACCTGCTCCAGGCCCGTGCCAAGCGCCAGACCACCGAGGCCGGCCGCCGCTTTGCCAGTCTTGATGCTCTGGCCAAGGCCGCGGCCATTCGACCGAGCCTGGAGCTTCGCAACGAGGCCGTGATGGCCATGTCGCTGGTTGACCTGCGCGTGGAGCGCATTCTCGAATCCGGCGGCGACTGGGGCGCCACCTGGTTTGATTGGAACATGAAGTACTACGTACTCGCCGATTCGAAGGGCAACCTGGCCGTTAAGTCCACGGATGACTCGCGAGAGCTGGCCCGCTTCGCCGGCGATGGCAAGAGTGTTCGTTTCATCAGGACGAGTCCGAACGGTCGATTCGTCGCGGCCCAATACCAGGAGACATTCGAGCCGGGCGTGGTTCGCATCTTTGATCTTGATCAGCCTACCCGCTCGCCATTCAGGTACGCGGCAATTCAGTCCGAAGCTTTTTCTTTTGCTCCGGACAGCAATTCCGTCGGTCTGGTCGATTCAAGGGGCCATCTTGACTTACACGACTTAAAGGATGGCCGCAAGGTAAAGCAGTTCATGGTCGGTGAAGTACTCGGCGTCTCCTTTGCTCCAGACGGGCGCCGGATTGCGGTGGTGGGGAAGAAGAATAACCGTATCGAAGTCCGCGAATTGAACCGCGGCGAGCCCGTGGCCCACTTGGACCTGCCGGACCAGCACGAGTACCTTTGTTATCTGAAATGGCATCCTTACGAAGACATGCTTGGGGTTTGTTGCGCCGACCTTAGCGTGACTCTGTGGGAGCCCGGCAATGGCCGCGTTCGACGGCTGGAGCGGGCAGACAACAATACTCCCTACTACATCGAGTTTGACAGCCAAGGCGCTCTGCTCTCATCAACGGGGCGGGAAAGAGTTACACGCCTTTGGGACTGGTTCAATGCCCGCCAGCAGGTTTCGATCCCAGGCCTGGGCCGGGCCTTCAGCCCGGATGGTCGCCGCATGGGGTTCGCGAGGTACTCCTCGTCGCAGAAGTTCGAGGTCGCCGGGATTTGGGAGTTGGCGGCGAACCGGGAGTGCCGCATCTTGGCCTTGAGAAGGGCGAGGGCCCGGGAGGCGGGCAATCCGGGCGCGGTCAGTCCGGACGGACTGCTGATCGTTGCGCCCGATGGGCCGGGACTACGAATCTGGGACACGCACCACGGGAAAGACCTTGCGTTCATCGATCTGGGCTGGGTCTACCTTCGGGGTATCTTCCCGCCCAGTGGGGACTCGCTCGTCACGTTCGGCGATAAAGGTATCTTTCGCTGGCCGCTGAGGCGCTCGGCCGGCGTTCTGCATATCGGTACGCCGCAGGTTTTGTACGGCCACGAGACTACGATTGCCTCTTTCAGCGCCGATGGCAGCACCCTGGTCGCGAATGATTACGATCCCGGCACGGTCCTAGTCCTCGATTTGAACAAGGCCGATGGTGCAAGGACCATCCCGAAAGCGCGAGCGACTCGGGGCCACGTTGCCACCAACCACGATGGAAGTCTCGTCGCAACGAGCGTCGGCGGGCTATTCGCCGCCACGGGGCTTGCCCAGGACGATCAAGTCAAGATTTGGGACCCGCGAAGCGGCGCCCTGCTTCACACCTTGCCGCCCAGAGGCACCTTCAATTTGGAATTCAGCCAAGATGGCCGGTGGCTGCTGGCCAGTAATGATGAGG
>CAYMXF010000509.1:0-2291 GCA_964393935.1 uncultured Planctomycetaceae bacterium | reverse complement strand
GCAGCCGTAGCCGGCGATGGCCACGATGAAGATCAGCGCGATCCACGAGCCTCCGGCCTGCCAACCGGTGAGCCCGAGCATGGCGGGCCAGGTGCAGATTTGGCCAAAAAACCAGACAAACACCGACGCCAGCAGGCCGAAACGCAGCAGCACGATCAGTTCGATCAGGAACCACGCGCTTGACATGACGGCGTCTACGATGGTCGCCGTCAGTGACGCATCAGCGGCAGCAAACGCGACCCCCATTCCGGCGTTCAGGGCGATCAGGAATAGTAGAGCCAGCCACTGTCTTCTCAGAATCAAGCGCGCGCCAAGGAAGAGGAAGAGGATGAGCATCGCGAAGAATACGGAGATAGTGGACTCGAGGAATTCCCCAATCTGAAAGCGTGGCCCGACGAGCATGTGCCACGCCCAAAACCTTGGGGCTGCCGGCGCCTCGCCGAACCAGCTAAGCGAGTGGCTTTGCAGCACCCGGAGGCCGCCGATTCCAACGGCGAAAAGGCCTCCCACCAGGATGTCGCGTCCCACCAAGGGATCGCGGAGCCGACCGCCAAGCAAACGGCTCCAGGAGACCAGCACGCGGGGCCATCGACGGCGGACGTAGGGTTCAAGGCTCACGTACCAAAGCCACACGATCGCGGCGGCCAGAAGCGCCATGCCGATTTGGAATAGAAGTCGAGCGAACTCCGAACCGATTTCCGGCACGTGGTCGATGAGGAGCAGCCAACTCACCGCCAGGACACAAAAAAAGGAGATCGCCAGGCGATTGGCGCCGGTTCGGTCCGCGCGGCGTAGCCTCAGATTGCGTTGAGCCATGAAGACGCCGCCCAGGAGCAGCAGCGCCAGAATGCCGAACATGACGAATTGGCCCACGTAGTTACCGAGTGGGCGAACCCATTCCTCCATGCGGTAGGGCTTCGTCCACGGTTCGATGATCCTGAAGAAGGTCGGCTTCCCGCGGTATGCCCCGGCCTCAAGTCGAATAGGAACGTCCGGCCGATCCGTGAAGCGGCCCTCCCATGCCGCGCGTTCGTCGCAGTAGTTCTCTGGCGTCCAGCGCGGTAAGGCCGGGGAAAACAGACTCTGCTCGATCTGCGCTTCGGAAAAGAGCGCCGACCAGTCTGTGGGCTTGGCCGGGGCCGAGGTCGTTGCATCCTCCTCGCGCTCGGGTGGAGCGGATTCGAGCCGCACCAATCGCCCGGCTGGATCGAGCCGCACCAACGTCATTCCCGAAACCTGCAACGGGGGGTCTTCCTGGGTGACTCGGTCTTGCGAGGAGGCGGGGACGAGCAAACGAGGACTCTGCCGATACCAGAAGTAAACCGGGGAGGGACGAACACTCGAAAGCCGATCCCAGCGATTCGGGGATTTGTCAGTCTTCTCGACGTGTTCAAAGTACGCTCGAGCAGTGCCGACGCCGAAGGCCGTGTCGACGACCGGTCCCCGATGGCCGAGTCTCACGAGAATCTCAGCCGCCCGGTCGGCCAGCGCCGCCAGCGGTTTGGGCAAAGGCACCTGTCGAATGAGCGAACTCGATTTGAACAGCGGGACCCACCCCAGCGTCCCGCAGACGATCAGCAAGAGACAGGCAATGGCAGCGGCGGGATGCATTCCTTCGGATGATCCGGCGGCGGCCACCAGCTCCGGTGAGGGCGTCTCGCCGGCGGCCAGCGCCGCGGCCAGCGGGTCGCCGCCGGGAAGCGCCGCCGCGACGGCCATCGCCGACGGCGGGCGACGGTGAGGGTCCTTCTCCAGGCACTGCTCGATGACGCGTTCGACGGCCGGATCGATGTCGTCGACGACGCTGGACGGCGTGGCGTGCGAGCCGCTCTCGTGCAATCGCTTCAATTCCGTCACCGACTTGGAATCGAAGAGCCGCCGGCCGGTGAAGATTTCGAACAGCACCAGGCCCAGGGCGTAGATGTCGCTGCGGATCGACACCTCCCGGCCGGTCAACTGCTCCGGGGCCATGTAGGCCGGCGTCCCGGCGCGGATCTCCCCGCCGTGAAAGCTGTCGGCCAGACCCGCCAGCCCGAAGTCGGTGATCCGCACGCGCCCGCGGCCGTCGATCATCACATTGGCGGGCTTGAGGTCGCGGTGCAGGACGTCGTTGCCGTGAGCGGCGGCCAGACCGGCACAGAGCTGCCGGGCGATCTCGACGGCCTTTTCCTTCGAGGGGCGCCCCATCCGGCGCAGGACGGCGGACAGATCCTCGCCGTCCACGTACTCCATCGACAGGAAATACCGGCCATCGACCTGGGCGATGTCATAGACGCGGCAGACGTTGGGAT
>CAYMXF010000508.1:0-2298 GCA_964393935.1 uncultured Planctomycetaceae bacterium | reverse complement strand
GGGATTGCCGATCGGAACAAACTCGATGTCGAACGTGTTGGCCCCGCTGCCGAAGGTATCACTCCAGGCGGGATTGTAAGCGACGGTGCAAAAGAGTGCTGCCAAGACACTGGCAACTAAGTTCGTCGTCTTCATGGGTGGTCCTGTTTGTCGACGTACGTCTAGTCCTTAACCAAGCGAACTCGGGCCGATATTTTTGCCGCGCGCATGAGAAACTCGAAAACCCTCGGCGTTTTGGTGCGTTCAATGGGTAGTCAACAGTCCCAAGAACACCGCACGGAGGGTTTTCGAGTGAACGCCAAGATACGAAAGAAGCTGACGCAAGGCAAGCGCCGCCTCGAGCGGCGGCTGAACAAGAACGACAATACTGGCCGCGAGCAGCCGATGATCACCGCTTCGGATATCCACTACGAGATCGCCGACCGGACGCGGGCCGTCGCCGCCGGCGGCATCGGAGCGATGCATCTGGTGGCGCGGAAGCTGGGGCTGGCCGAAGCCATCGACCGCCGTCTGCAATTGCTGAAAGTCCACTTGCCTTATCACGAGTCGGACCACGTGTTGAACATGGCCTACAACCTGCTCTCCGGCGGCGCGTGCTTGGAGCATCTGGAACTGCGGCGCAACGACGAGGTCTATCTCGACGCGCTGGGGGCGCGGCGAATTCCCGACCCGACCACCGCCGGCGACTTCTGCCGTCGGTTCGCCGCACACGACATCGACGCCCTGCAAGAAGTATTTAACGAGACGCGGTTGAAAGTCTGGCGACAGCAGCCCGACGCGTTCTTTGACCAAGCGGTGCTGGACGCCGACGGCACGATGGTCGAGACGACCGGCGAGTGCAAGGCAGGGATCGACGTCAATCACCAAGGCCAGTGGGGCTACCATCCGCTGCTGGTCTCCCTGGCCAATACGGGCGAGCCGCTGTACCTGGTCAATCGGAGCGGCAACCGGCCCAGTCATGAAGGGGCGGCGGAATACTTCGACCAGTCGATCGCGTTGTGCCGCCGGGCCGGGTTTCGGAAGATCCGGCTCCGCGGCGATACCGACTTTACCCAGACGGCGCACTTGGATCGCTGGGACGATCAGGGCGACGTGCGATTCGTGTTCGGCATCGACGCCATGCCGAAGCTGTATGAAATCGCAGAAAACCTGCCGAAACAAGCTTGGCAGCGGCTCTGTCGCCGGGCCAAGTACGAAGTGCAAACCACGCCCCGCGCCCGTCCGGCGAACGTCAAAGAACAGATCGTCCAGCAGCGCGAGTTCAAGAATATCCGGTTAGTGAACGAGTACGTGGCCGAGTTCCAGTACTCGCCGACCCTGTGCCAGAAGACGTATCGCGTGGTCGTGCTCTGGAAAGACCTGGAAGTGACCCAGGGGCAGCACAAGCTGTTCGACGACGCGCGGTGTTTTTTCTACATCACCAACGACTGGGAAGCAGCGGCGGACGCGATCGTCTTCGACGCCAACGACCGCTGCGATCAAGAGAACCTGATCCAGCAGCACAAGAGCGGCGTCCGCTCGCTGACCGCGCCGGTCGACACTCTCGTGAGCAATTGGGCGTACATGGTCGTGGCCGGCCTCGCTTGGAGTCTCAAGGCCTGGGCGGCGCTGCTGTTGCCCGAGACGGGGCGCTGGAAAGAAAGACGCGGCGCCGAAAAACGGAAGCTGCTGAGAATGGACTTCGCGACGTTCTGCCACGCCGTGATCCAAATGCCGGCCCAGATCGTTCGCGGAGGGCGGCGGATCGTGTATCGTCTGTTGTCGTGGAGCCGGTGGCAACCGACGCTGTTTCGGCTGCTCGATCAGTTGCGGTTGCCGCTGCGTTGTTAGCGAGCCGACCCAGAAGCCGGAGTCCGGACGCTCCGGTCCGCCGCCACGCCTGGCCCCGAAAGATCGCCCTCATGCACCACGAACAACCCGAACCAAATTGCCGACCGATCCGGTCGCCCCACTCGACGTGCGCCGCAACAATCCTGGCCAACACCAAAAAAACGTAACAAGCGCTCGCTTGTTTAAGGCCTAGTATCGGCGATCCTGCTGGCCGCGAATCACGCCGCGGCGAGTGGTGAAGCGTTCAATGTCAACGGCGCGGAGACGATCACTTGGAACGAGTATTTCCGCAAACTTAATTCGGCGATGCAGCTTCCGCTGTTGCCGAAGAAGTCGGCGGGGCAATCCGCGCGGCAATCGGCCGTAATGAGTCGCGTGGACGGCGTCATCCGCTCATTCGTGCGTCGGTTCGAAGATCGACTCATGGAGATTTATCTTCGCGGCGGGGCGGCGAGCCGAATCATGAAG
>CAYMXF010000507.1:0-2301 GCA_964393935.1 uncultured Planctomycetaceae bacterium | reverse complement strand
GCGGGCGGCTGAGGAGTCGTGACTCGCGCTCGAATCCGCTGCGAAAAATCGGCGGCCTGATCGGCCGGCTTCGCAAGATCGTTGATGTGACTGCGCTTTTCAAGTTCGTCAAACGTCATGCTGTGGTCCAAGCCGCCGGACGCGTACCCATACTGGGCCGAATAACCGCTCAGGAGCACGCCCGGCGTGAACGGCGGATAAGGCGGTGCGCAGCGCAGATGCGAAAAGAGGCTTGTCATGCAATTCTCGGTCAGGGCGTTGTAGAACCGCGGCTGGTCGTGGATCGAGTTGATTGTCTTGAAGTAGTCAAGAAAGACCGCGCGTACCTTTTCCGGCGGCGCTCTGAGGCGATAGAGATAGACGTCTTCCCCGCGGTAGTTGGTCCGCAGGCGCACCACATCGCGTTCGTCGGCGACGACATACGTCAGCTCGTACTGTCGGAAGAATCCTTCGATGGCGGAGTATTGCTCGGATTTTTCCTTGCGGGTCTCGATGGAGATGGCGATGTACTGGCCATCGACAAAGCCAAAACTCAAGAGAGCGTGCGCGATCGCGCGTCCGGACCAGTACGAGAGGATCACATCAATTGTCGTGAGCTTCGACAAATCCAGCGTGCGATCGTAATAGGCGGGTGTGAAATCGGTCTCGGAGCGGTATTTGAAGTTGCGAATGTTGTGAAGATGGACGTTGTCGCCCTCGATAGTCGCGTAGGGAAGGACTGCGACATCGGCGGCCCAGTCGCGGTGGTGCGAAGGACGGATGGATAGAAACCAGCCGAGCACTGCGACGAACGCAACGAGGAAGATCAGTAAGCCTACTCGCCGCCGACGTAGCACCGCTACGAGCGTCAATGGGACTATAGATATCAGCGACGCTGCCAGGGTGCGCGGGTGAGTTTGGTGAAGATCGGCGTAGCGTACGGCGAGAAACATCCAGCCGGCCATGCCCAGCAGGAGGATGGCTGCGAGCCCCTTGGCGACACCTCGTAGCAGCTCGCGATGCCATCGGCGCAACGGGGCATAAGATGGATTGGCGTCACCCACGGGAGGCCTCTAGCAAGTGCTTATTTCTTTTTCGGGAGCAGGTAATCGTCTCGAATCTCCCAGAAACCTCCCGCTCCACGGGTCAGCGGCCGACCGTTCTTCTCCCCAGCCGGGCGATTGTCGCGAAGAATCAGAATCACGTCAGAGCTGACGGCCGGGTTTGAATGAAAGTAGTCGTGACCGATTCCCCCGCCGCCTATTTTGGCATTGATCACCTGAACCTGCTGCACATTTTCGAGCATTTTTTGCTGTGCGGCGGACAAATCCTTGTCGCGAGCGTCGCCGAGACGGTGTCTGCTGTCGAACAGCCAGGATGCGGCGCCCAGCGCGCGATCAGAATCAGAGACGTAAAGGGTCATGCGCTCCGGAAGAAAGTAAAGCCTTTCGGCGCCGATTCGTTGCGTGGCGACATCCAGGTCGATGTCCGCCGCCGCCAGGATCACGTTGCCAAGCTTGAGCTCGGAACGCGCCTGTTTCCCGGCTGCCGTGTATTCAATGTTCAGCTCGCGCAAAGCAGTCAATAGGACATCGGTGCCACGGCTGTGGGCGATGATGTGGACTTTTTCCAGTTCAGGACAAGACGCGAGCGTGCGCAGGAATTGTTTCAGATGATAAATCGTAAACTCGCCCGATTCGCGGTCGTAGGCATAACCCTTGCCGGCGGGCCACGTGTAGGCGATCGGGACTCCGCGGCGACCGGCGAAGTGCCACAAATCGGAGATAACGAAGGCGGCGTCGTCCATCGAGTTGTTAAAGCCATGGATGAAAATGAAGGCCTCTTTCTGCGAAGGATATTGTGCGATGCGCCGTGCGATTTCCTTGCAAAACCCTGCTCGCGCCGCCGCGGCTTGTCCGGCATCCACCGGATCGTCGATCACGACCCCGTTGACAAGGGAACGTTTCGGAGGGGTCGCTGGAAAGCAACCCAGCACTCGAATCTCGCGGCGCGAGAACGGCAACTGGATTCTGCGAGACTGGGTTCGACTCTCGCGGACCAGATCGGACCACGAAACGTCCTTGCCGATGCCGACCACGTACGAACCGTACGACAGGGAGTTCGACCGGCCGAAACCGAACTGTGGCTTACCCTTCTTGTCCTTTGTTTCGGCGCGGTCGGTCACGAACAGGACGTCGACGTCGCTGGTCTGGAGCGCCGGCGGAACTTCCGCGAAGGGATTGGTTTCCGAATGGGCGAAGAGATTGGGCGTCGGCATCAATTGCTGAGAACAACCGGCGACCGCGGCCAAGGCCACCCAGC
>CAYMXF010000506.1:0-2304 GCA_964393935.1 uncultured Planctomycetaceae bacterium | reverse complement strand
GGGATTATGACGCGTTCGCGCAGCGGACCATCTCGCACAGCACGCGGTTGATGGCTTGCGTGATGTCGGGCCGCTCACTGATCAGCGCGTAGAAGTCGGCCTGAGCCAGACGGAACAGGTGAGTCCGTTCGACGGCGGAAACGCTCGCGGATCGGGGTTCGGCGTCGAGCAGCGAGAGTTCTCCGAAGGCCTGATGCCGGTCCAAGTACCGCAATGTCCGATCGCCATCATGCACGCGCACGCGCCCCGACCCGATGAGGTAAAGGCAATCGCCAAGGTCGCCCTTTTCGACGATCCGCTCGCCCGGAGCAGCCCATCGCTCGGTTAGCAGCGTGGCAACGCCGGCGAGAATCTGATGGGGAATCGCCTTGAACAGACTGACGTCGCGAAGGACGACGACCTTGTCGATCGTGAGATAACGGTTAGGCATGGTCTTGTCCGCCGTCGCGCTGCCGTCGCCACGGTTCGATGACGAAAGCGCCGCGGCTGCGGTCTCCGCGACCAACACATTTGGGTCCGTGGCGGTGCGCGTCAGGGTAGCGATTGCACCAGGCGCCGAGGGATCAAGAGCGCGCAACGCGCACGCACGCAGCCACGGGCTAACCCAAG
The DNA here is from genome assembly GCA_964393935.1 of uncultured Planctomycetaceae bacterium. Taxonomy (GTDB): domain Bacteria; phylum Planctomycetota; class Phycisphaerae; order UBA1845; family UTPLA1; genus DATEMU01. The sequence continues at coordinate 1,695 of CAYMXF010000506.1, read as the reverse complement.
CGTAACGGCCCAAGCCGAGTTCGACCAGCCTTTCCTGGCGTTGCCGTTCGCCCGAACCCTCGCGCTGGTTCGGCGATTCGGGTCGTTTGAAGAGGGGTGAGAGCAGTTCACGATCCTGGGGCGACAGCACACCCTGGAGCGTAGCGAAAGCGCGCGAGCGCCAATCGGGACCGCCAATCTTCATAGGCTGTTTGGCCTGCGCGAGTAATTCGGCCTGATACGGCAAAGATTCGAGCAGGGTCAGCGCGCGGCGGCAGCACGACTCGCGCAGATAGTCGAGCGAAGCCTCGAGGAGCGGATCGGAGCCGCCAGATAGGATGTCGGTTTCGGCGGCGAGCATCTCCGCGCCTTCCCTAGCCACTTCTCGCAGGCGAGCCTCCGCAAGATCCGCGGTGTGCTGCTCATCCATGTGATATTCGGTCAGGACCGGGCCGACCACACCCTGGTCGGTATTTCGCGCCACACCGAACAAGTGATAGAGAATCTGGACGCTCCGCGACATCATTACCCGCTCGAAGCGGCGCGACTCGGCAAGGCGCGCCTGCGGCGCAAGCTCCGTGCCCTCGGCGAACCGCGCCGCGGCGGCAAACGTGTCGTCCACGCCAACGCCAAACCGATACCACGCGTTCTGTAGCGCTTCGCCGACGATCCCGTACTCCACCGTGTCCGACCCTGGAACGGTCCCGCACCACAGCGGCTTCTCACCGCCGAGTCGCACTCCGCGAAACGTGCCCACCCAGGTTGACACGATATCGCTCGTGTCGCCGTAAGAGCTTTCCGTCGTGTAAAAATCAATGAGCCGCCGCCGATCAACGGCATCGAACGGCACGCCCATGGCATAGAGAATTCGGAACAAGAGGCTCACGGGATTGAGCTTCTCGAGGGCTTCGCGCGTCGAAAGACGCTTGCCGCCGAACTCAAAGCTCTGCGGTAACGGGCCTTCTATGTGATAGCGCGAGAGGGATTGATCGGCCAGACGGCATTCGAGCACGACCCAATCGTGCGGGATGGCGAGGTCGCGATCACCAATCCGCGACGCCAGGCCGAGGGAGTTGGCGGTCGCTTTCATCGGCTTGGTGAAGATCGAGGCATCAATATTGGACACGAAACAGGGAATTTCGTCGGGTATCTCTCCCTCTCCGGCGGAGAGCAGCGCAGACGCAAAATGTTCGCGCAGGCCGGGTGGGCAACCGTAACCTGACTCGACGTACTCCGCGCAGTGATCCTCGGGGTCATCGAAGAACGACTTCAGCGATGGATCGCGCGCCGCGGCTGCTTTACCGATGGATCGGATAGAGACGACGTTGTCCTTACCTACGAGAAGCTCGCGCAAGCCCGATCTCCCTCCGGTGGCTTCGATGATCGTATCGAATCGGATTGCAACTCCCGACCGGACGCGCGAGACCGTGTCGTGCTGCCAGCGCGTCATGCCGATTGAGGATTGTCCTGGCGCGCTAACGGCACCGCGGGTTGCGCGCTGGAGTTCGATTTCGCCACCGCGGAGCAGTTGCGGACTGAGGCTTCGGGGGACCGCACCCATATAAATAACCACCCCCAGCTTGAGGGCCACGCCATGGAGGAAGGTCTGAATGTCCGCCAGCATGATGCCGCGCTTGCCGCGGTATTGCGAAAAGTCGTAAGTCATGCGCTCGGGCATGCCGAGCGCGGCCATCAGGTGTGTGACTTCCTTGTAAA
>CAYMXF010000505.1:0-2308 GCA_964393935.1 uncultured Planctomycetaceae bacterium | reverse complement strand
TACAAGTATGGGCGGACAAAGCGTAAATGTCAACGGGCGGGGGGCGTTTAACCTTCGCCTGTCCAAACTACTGATCGGTGCTGAGTCCGCGAAGAATACGGATCGGGACGCCGATTCCGCTCGTTTTGTGGACCCGGTTGACAGCGCGCTGAAAAGCGTAGACAACGAGTGGCGGCGCAAACGCTCATGACCCCAAGATTGCTACTAAATCCGCTTCTCGAAGGGCTCCAAGCGGCCCGCCAAGCCGCCCCGGACGCCATTCACCACGATGACGAAGTGACCGTGGAGGATCAGGGAGACCATTGGGTCTTCGAGTTTATCCCAACGGGTGACGCCCTTGGCGGCGGCGCGCGCGTTTCGGTCGCCAAGGAAGACTTGCGGATATTGAAGATCATCCGAAGCCAGTGAGCGTTGGATATCTTGAATGCGTCGAAACAGGCGTTTGAAGAAAGCGAATTCGCGCACCAGCGAGTCTACTGAGCCTATGTGAGTCTTGTGCCCTGGCGCTTCATAAGCCTCGCAAGGCTGAGCATCTTTCTAAACTCAGTCGCGTAGCTTTCGCGAACCCCCACGATGCGACAGAACTCTCGCGGATCGGTGTCCTTTAATGCGAGCGAGTGTTTCAGAACCTGGAAGTGGAACATAGCCATTCTGTCATTGCGACTCGATGCGCTCTCAATTTGTTCCGCAATTTCCTCGTACATCGCGTCTCCCTCCGCTGGCTCCTTTACTCTTGTAATCAGAATTGAAAACCTCGGGATGATCAAATCCTATTCGCTCCGTCGCCGAGATTCCAGCGGCCGGACTATGCGCTGGCACATCGACAAATAGTGTATAAGCGACCTGATGTTCTGCTCCGCCACCCAAGAGAATCCAAACTTGAAGTCGCGAATTGCGACTTCAAGCAAGGAACGGGGCAGACGAAGGCCGCTGTCCTCTTTCGAGCCGAGGGCGGGGCAAACATGGCGGCAAACGTAGCTAACTCGCCGCGCTCGCCCCGCGCCCGTAGGATAGGGAAGGCGACCGCCCATGGCTCGAAAAACGATCTATCTCATCGACGGACACGCGCAGATTTACCGCGCGTATTACGCGCCGTTTCGGGCTCTTACGTCGCCGCGCGGGGAGCCGACGCGGGCCGTTCACGTGTTCATCCAGATGCTGCTCGGGCTGTTGCGCGACCGCAAACCGGACTATCTCGTCATGACGATGGACGTGGGAGACGAGTCGGTCTTTCGCGTGGAGATCGACCCGACCTACAAGGCGAACCGGCAGCCGTCGCCGGAGGACCTGCCGCCGCAGATTGACCGAATCGTGTCGATCCTGGAGGCGATGAAGGTGCCGATCCTGCGCCGGCCGGGCTTTGAGGCGGACGATCTGATCGCGACGCTCTGCCGGCGGTATGCGGAGCGCGATTGGGACATCTTCGTCGTCAGCCGCGACAAGGACCTCGATCAACTCGTCGGCGAACACGTGCGGATGTACGACCCCGGCAAGGACCGCGTGATCGACGCGGAGGCGATCGTCGAGGAGAAGGGCTACGGACCCGACAAGGCGGTCGAGGCGCAGATGCTCATCGGCGACAGCACGGACAACGTCAAGGGCGTGACAGGCGTCGGTCCGAAGAAGGCGGCGCAGCTCTTGTCGCAGTATGGGTCGATTGCCGCGATTCTCGAACATGCTGACGAACTGAGCCCCAAGCTACGGGAGAATATCCTGGCGTTCCGCGAGCGGATGGATGTCGTGCGGCAACTCGTGACACTCAAGGATGACGTTCCGTTGGAGTTTGATCTGGCGGAGGCCGACGTTGGGAAATTCAAGCCCTCCGCGGCGGGGCCGATCCTCAAAGAACTCGGCCTGAACACCGTGTTTGAACGAGTCACCGCCGGCGCGACCGCCGAACCACCGACGACGGTGCCGACACCGAAGGCCCTTATCCCTGTGACATTGTTTGATATGGAAGAGGCGGGCGGTGCGACCCTCAGCGAGCGCGCGGCGACGAGTCGATACGTCCTGGTCGATACGGAGCTTGCCCTTGTCGAGTTGGCCAAGCGATTGGCGGGCGTTAGAGCATTTGCCTTCGACACGGAGACGACCGGACTGAGACCGGCCGATGCGCAGATCGTCGGCATCAGTATCTCCTTCGAGGCCGGTTCGGGTTGGTACATTCCGATCCGCGGCGTGGGTCGGACCGTTTCCGAGGAGGCCGCGCGGCGACATCTCGGGCCGATCTTTGCGAACGAGAAGATCAAGAAGTGCGGGCAGAACGTGAAGTTTGATCTCGGCGTGCTGTGGACGATCGGGATCGAGG
>CAYMXF010000504.1:0-2331 GCA_964393935.1 uncultured Planctomycetaceae bacterium | reverse complement strand
GGGCGAAGTCCTTCGAGGAATTGCCCGACGCCGCTCGGCGCTACGTCGATCGGCTTGAAACGGCGATCGGCGTTCCGATCACGCTGGTCAGCGTCAGCCCGGAGCGCCAAGCGACGCTTCACCGCCATCCCAGCATGAAAGCTTCGCAGTTTTGACTTTTTGACGTTTTGACTTTTCGGCGTTTTGACGTTTCACCCATGCCTACGGCCTTGCCATTGGACTCAATGTTGGAACTCGGCCTGACGCCCGATCGCCTGCCGCGTCACATCGCCATCATCATGGACGGCAACGGCCGCTGGGCGCAGCGCCGCGGTCTTCCGCGCCTCCGCGGTCACGAGGCCGGCGCGGATAAGGTGCAGGAAATCGTCACCCGCTGCTCGCGCCTCGGCGTCGGCTACCTGACGCTCTACAGCTTCAGCACGGAGAATTGGAACCGGCCGATGACCGAGGTCGGCCACCTGATGAAGCTCTACGTCGAATACCTCATCAAGGAGCGCGTCGAGATCATGGAGAACGGCGTGCGGCTGGTGCAGATCGGCCGCCGCTCGGGCCTTCCCCACGACGTGCTCCGCGAACTCGACGAGACGATGCGCCTCTCCAAGGACAACCCCGGCATGACGTTGTGCCTGGCGCTGAATTACAGCGGCCGAATGGAGCTGACCGACGCGGTCCGCGAGATCGCTCAGCGCGTGGCCTCGGGCGCACTGGCACCCGAGCAGATCGACGAGGAGACGATCAATCAAGCCCTTTACACGGCGGGCATCCCCGATCCCGACCTCTTGATCCGTACGGCCGGCGAGATGCGCGTGAGCAATTTCCTCCTATGGCAAATCAGCTACGCCGAGTTGGTCGTCACGGATGTTTGCTGGCCGGACTTCGGCGCCGACGCCCTCGATACGGCGATTAAGGACTACGGCCAACGAAATCGGCGGTTTGGAAACGTGTAATCGGACCTTTGTCCCCGCGTCCATTCAACGGTAACTTACCCCCATGCCAGCATCGTCCACCGATGAACAAATGCGCCTCCTCGCCCGAGGGTGCGAGGCGATCTACACCGAGAAAGAGCTGCGCGAACGGTTGGAGAAAAGCCGCCAATCGGGCAAGCCCCTTCGCGTCAAACTCGGTATGGACCCGACCGCGCCGGACATCCACCTCGGCCACACCGTCGTGCTCCGCAAGATGCGCCAGTTCCAGGATTGCGGCCACACGGCGATCCTCATCATCGGCGACTACACCGCCCGCATCGGCGACCCTTCCGGCAAGAAAAAAGCGCGGCCGATGCTCGACGAGGCGACCATTCAAAAGAACGCCGAAACGTACTTCCAACAGGCCGGTCATGTCCTCGACACAAGCTCAGACAAGTTGGAAATCCGCTACAACGGCGAATGGCTCGCGAAGCTGACCTTGGCCGATTTGTTGAGACTCACGTCGTACAAGACGGTGCAGGACCTGCTGGAGCGTGAGAACTTCAAAATTCGCCGCCAGAAGGCACAGCCGATCTGGATGACCGAGATGATCTACCCGCTCATGCAGGCGTATGACTCGGTGATGATTGACGCCGATCTGGAACTCGGCGGCACCGATCAGACTTTCAACAACCTCGTCGGCCGTGACCTGATGCCGTGCTATGGGAAGCTGCCGCAACTCGTACTCGTCATGCCGATCCTCCGCGGCCTGGACGGCGTCGAGAAGATGAGCAAGAGCCTGGGCAATTACGTCGGTCTGACCGACAGCCCCCAGGACATCTTCGGCAAGACCATGCGGATCGCTGACGAAATGATGAAGGAGTGGTACACCCTGCTGACGACGATCCCCACCGACGAAATCGCCATCATCACCGACCCGGCCAAGACGCACCCGCGCGAAGCAAAAATGCGGCTGGCGAAAGAAATCGTGGCGACCTACTACGACCGGGCCGCTGCGGACCGCGAAGAGGAGATGTGGCACAAGGTCTTCCGCGAGGGCGCGCTTCGCGACGACATCCCGACGGTCAAGCTCGGGCCCGGCCAGTACGAGGCCGACGGGACGATTTGGGTGCCGAAACTGCTCAAGGCGCTCAACCTGGCCCCCTCCACCAGCGAAGGCCGCCGCTTGATCGAATCCGGCGGCGTGCTCATCGATCAACAAAAAATCGGCGATCCCCAAGCAAAGGTGAAACCCGTCGACGGGATGCTCATCCAAGTAGGCAAGCGCAAGGCCGCTCGGCTCGATTGCAAATAATCCCGACTCTACCAACCCGATCACGACGGCGGTCGTGGAGCCGGGCGCAGGATCAGCGTCACCTTCGTCCCCACCGGCGGGATCGCGTCGGTGTTCGCCGTCAACCAAAGT
>CAYMXF010000503.1:0-2331 GCA_964393935.1 uncultured Planctomycetaceae bacterium | reverse complement strand
TCACCAACAAGCACCTGCTGCCGGTCGGCCGGAAGCCGATGATCTACCACCCCGTAGAAAAGCTCGCCGGCGCGGGCATCCAGGAAATCCTCATCGTCACCGGCGTCGAGCACATGGGCGACGTCGTCAGCCTGCTCGGCTCCGGCAAAGAATTCGGCGTCCGATTCACCTACAAGGTGCAGGACGAAGCCGGCGGGATCGCGCAGGCCCTGGGGCTCGCGGAAAACTTCTGCGGCGGCTCGAAGATGGCCGTGATCCTCGGCGACAACATTTTTCACGACTCGCTCCGCGACGAAGTCGGGCGCTTCGCGGAACAGGCGTCCGGGGCGCGGCTCATGCTCAAGGAAGTACCGGACCCGCAACGCTTCGGCGTCGCGGAGATCGTCGGAGACAAGATCGTCGGCATCGCTGAAAAACCCAAAAAGCCGAAAAGCAACTACGCCGTGACGGGCATTTATTTTTATGACGGCGGCGTCTTTGACACTATTCGAAAACAGAAACCCTCCGGACGCGGCGAGATGGAGATTACCGACGTCAATAACGCCTACCTCGCCCGCGGCGATCTGACCTACGGCTTCTTTCGCGGATGGTGGAGCGACGCCGGCACCTTTGAATCTCTCGATCACGTACAAGGACTGTTGCAGCAGGAGAAGACTACGTGACGACGACGTTTTCTCCCAAGACCGTCCTCGTCACGGGCGGCGCGGGGTTCATCGGCTCGAACTTCATCCAGCACGTGCTGGCCAAGTGTCCCGGCGTCCGCGTCGTCAATGTGGATTGCCTGACGTACGCAGGAAATTTGGAGAACCTTGCGGAGATCGCGCACGATCCGCGGTACGTATTCGCGAAGATCGACATCTGCGAAACGGCGGCCGTGACCGCGGTTTGCAAGGAGCACGGCGCCGACAGCATCGTCCACTTCGCCGCCGAGAGCCACGTCGATCGATCGATCACCGGCCCGGCCGCGTTTATCCGCACGAATGTCCAAGGGACGTTGAGCGTGCTCCAGGTCGCGCGGGATTGCGGCGCGCTTCGATTCCTGCAAGTCGGGACGGACGAGGTGTACGGCTCGCTGGGCCCGACAGGCTTTTTCTCCGAGATGACTTCGCTCGATCCGCACTCGCCCTATAGCGCCTCGAAGGCCGCGGCCGATCATCTCGTTTCGGCGTTCGGGCATACCTTCGGCCTGCCGGTGCTGATTACCCGATGTTCGAACAACTACGGGCCCTACCAGTTCCCCGAAAAGATGATCCCGCTGATGATCAACAACGCGCGGCACGACCAGCCGCTGCCGGTCTATGGCGACGGATCAAACGTCCGCGATTGGCTCTACGTCGAGGATCACTGCCGGGCGCTTTGGGCGGCGCTCACGCGCGGGCAGCCCGGACGGGTCTACAACATCGGCGGCAACAGCGAGCGGACGAATCTCCAGGTCGTGAAGACGATTTTGCAACGGCTCAAGAAGCCCGAGAGCCTGATCAAGTACGTAAAGGACCGCCCTGGACACGATTTTCGCTACGCGATCGACGCCTCGCGAATCAAGAGCGAACTCGGTTGGACCCCGTCGGTCGATTTTGAAACGGGCCTCGCACGGACGATCGATTGGTACCTCTCGCGCCAGGATTGGCTGGATCACATCGTGTCGGGGGAATACAAAGCGTACTACGAAGAGATGTACGCGGGGCGTTGACGCGCCGGATTCGTTTCAGATTATCCTCGCCTCGATTCCAACTCGCCTGGCAAAAGGGTGCGTCGAAGTGGCTTCGCCGTTTGGCGGACCACGCCGAACCACGCTTGCCTCTTCGCGTCGCTACTTTCTCGTCTCTATCTTTTTGAAGGCGGGGCCGTCGAATCGCGCACGATCAGGTTCGCGGGCAGCTTGATCTTGATCGGCTCGCGGCCGGGCACTTCCCGATGATCGCTGATTTCGTCGAAGAGCAGGTCCAGGGCCGTCTCGACCATCCCGCGGATGTCGATGGACAGCGTCGTCAGCGCCGGCCGAAAGAACGTGGCGATCTTGATGTCGTTCGAGCCGATCACGGACAGGTCCTGCGGGACCGACAAATGCATCTCTTGCGCACCGACGACAGAGGCGATGGCGATTTCGTCGTTGATGCACATAATGGCCGTCGTTTCGGGATGGCGCGTCAGAAGCTGCTGGAGCGCGGCGGCGCCCAGGCTCGCGTCCGGGCAGCCTTGATGATGCAGACCGCTCGCGGGGATGCCGTATTCGGTCAACGCCCGCTCGATCCCCTTGCGGCGCAATTCAAACCAGCGCGGCTCTTCCTCGGCCCGAGGTCCGCCGAGATAGCCGATATGGCGGTGACCGAG
>CAYMXF010000502.1:0-2334 GCA_964393935.1 uncultured Planctomycetaceae bacterium | reverse complement strand
CTTGCGCCGGCCGGTTTGCTCAAGAATGATCCGGCGGTGATGGTGAAGATTCAGGCGCAGCGGCCTCGGCCGAAATGAGATGGCACTGGGCGATGCAGGACTCGAACCTGCGACCCCCTCGGTGTAAACGAGGTGCTCTAACCAACTGAGTTCATCGCGCGATCACGGCAGCGGGCAGCCGCTCAACAGCGCTTGAACGAACAAGGGTACGTCCGACAGATCGCATCGTCCGTTGAAGTCCATGTCCGACCGCCGCCAGTCGAGAGGCCACGCGCTTGAATCGGTCAAGGCATTGACGAACACCTGAATGTCCCCGCCGTCAACCGTTCCGTTCTCATCCATGTCGCCCTGGCAGTAGGTCGTGAAGGTGCCGGGGGCGGACTGTACGACGCTATGCGTCATAATCCATTCGTCAGGGTCGAGTCTGACCTGAGTGGGCGTGCCGGCGATGGGGATCGCGAACGTCTCCACGGCGGCGGCGCACCAAACCACGTAAGTGATCGTGCCGAGGCCGGTCGTGACGCGGATATCCACGGGCATGGTCATCTCCGGATATCCTCGCCCCGACTGCGTTTGAGAAACGCGAAGCAACAGGTAATCCTGCCCGCCGGCCTGGATGTGCTGCCAGCCATAATCGTAGTCCGGGCTGCCGGGATTCATCACCCACTGGTCGGTGAAGAAGGACAGGTCGTAGCCGGCCGTAGCAGAAACCGAGCTGATGAACTCCGCGGTCGTGGCGCTGTCGCCGGTGAAGGCAGCGCGATAGTCCAGCAGCGCCTGGAAAAACGCCGTGTCGCCGAGGACGTGGCGCAGCATGTGCACCACCCAAGCGCCCTTGTCGTAAACGATGTTGTCGAAAATCGCATTGTCGTTGTTGACGTCGGTCACGTAGACCTGGGCGTCCGTGCTATAGGGCCAGCGCCCGTTCATCCAGTCGTGGTATGCCGTCGTGCTACCGCCTGGTTTGAACTCCTCCCAAATGGCCTCGGAGAACGAGGCGAACCCCTCGTTCAGCCAGATGTCGCCCCAGGTCTCGCAAGTCACCATGTCGCCCCACCATTGATGGGCCAACTCATGGGAGTTGACCCACAGGTAAGCGAACGTCGGCATCGAAGGAATCGTCTGATGCTCCATGAAGAACGGCCCCGTCGGCGTCTCGGCCATCCCGCCCTTCTCGTTTATAAAGGGGTACTGGCCGAATTTATCGGAAAACACCTCGGTCATGGTGACGTACGTGTCGCAGATGTTTCGCCACGACGCCGTGTTGTGCTCCGGCACCATGTAGAAGCTCATCGGCATGGTGTCGCCGAGATGGTCGTAGGTCGTCGAGTAAATCTGATAATCCGCGATCGCCAGCGAAGCCAAGTATGGGATCATCGGGTTGATCTCTTCCCATCGATAGCGCAGCTTGCTGCCCGGCATCGGATCGACTCCTTGAAGGAGGCCATTGCCGGCGACGACGTGCGTGTCCGGGACGGTCACCCACATCTCAAACGTACACTTGTCATCCAGCACGTCCTTTCCGATCCACCAGTACCGTGCATAAAACGGCTCGACGAACGTCGCCATGATCCGCACGCTGGGGCTGCCGTGGCTGCCCCAATAGGCGGCTCCCGCCAGGGGCTTGCCGCCGTAGCTGAACGAGACGCTGAATTGCTGGCCGGTGTTGTAGGCGGCATCCAGCGTGACCGTCACCTTGTCGCCGACGTGCGTGAAACTGGCGGGCCCGGCGACATTGCCGCTGACGCCGCTGAGGCTCATCTGCCCGCTGTTCTTGTTGAGGTACACGACGAATTGATTGAGACCGTCGATCCGCGACTCTGCCGTAATGGTGACGTCGCCAAAGATCGTTTGGGCCACAAGATCGACCGAGATGTCGATCTTGGTGTGCAGCACGTCGGTCCAGGGTGTTTCCGTCTGCGGATCGCCCGGTCCCAGAGGCGCGCCGCGCGCGCCGTACGCCTTGAGACGCGCCCGATCGCCGGCGACATGGCCGCAACGAGGTCCCTTGGTCGGATTAACGCAGTCGCCCGGAGAGCGCCCCGCACCGGCCGCGCCGGTCGCTAGAACGACCAGTACCAGCACCGCCGAGAACGCGCTTGTCACCCGAGACATGTCACCCTCCCCATCGATCACGCCGGTGTCACCGGCTGCCTGGTTCGCAGTGCCATACGATCCGCCCCCCCATCGGTCTGCGTCCAAGATATTCTACATCGAACTTCCCTTGCGGACAATTCCGAATCGGCGAGGAAATGCTGAAGTGCTATCTATGATGGACTCTGTTTATTGGGCGATGCAGGACTCGAACCTGCGACCCCCTCGGTGTAAACGAGG
>CAYMXF010000501.1:0-2334 GCA_964393935.1 uncultured Planctomycetaceae bacterium | reverse complement strand
ATACGCATTCGAGCAAGGCGGGCATTCTGGGGCGATGGGCGGCGCATCGCGCCGGGGTGCCGGCGATCATCCATACGATTCATGGGATGAGCTTTAATCGCACGCAGTCGTGGCCGGTTCGGGCCGCCTACGCGGCGGCGGAACGATTCTGCGCGAAGCGGTGTCATGCCATCGTCAGCGTGGCGGATGCGATGACGCGGCAGGCGCTGGCCGCCGGCGTCGGGCGAGCGGTGCAGTTCGAGACGATTCGTAGCGGGATGGTTGTTGAAGAATTTGATCCGCAGACGAACGCAGATAAACACAGAAGGGGATTTGCAGAACATGATGTCGTCGTTGGGACCGTCGCGCGGCTTTTCCGCAATAAGGGCTATGAGCAGCTTTTGGAAATCATGTCGCTGGCGGCGGCGCGCGAGCCGCGACTTCGATTCTTGTGGGTCGGCGATGGGTCGCATCGGGCGGCGTACGAGAGGGAGTTGGCGCGACGGGGGTTGGCGGATCGCACGCGGTTAACGGGACTGCTTCCGCCAGCCGAGATGCCGCGCGTGTTGGGGGCCATCGATATTTTGGCGCATACGTCGCAGTGGGAGGGGCTGCCGCGGGCGGCGGTGCAAGCCCTGCTCATGACGAAGCCTGTTGTCAGTTTCGACATTGACGGCGCGCCGGAAGTGGTGATTCCCGGACAGACCGGCGAATTGGCGGCGCTGAGTGATATCGGCGGCTTCGCGGAGAAGCTCGTCGCGCTGGCGCGGGATGTCGAGCGGCGAAAGAGATTTGGCGCGGCCGGCCGCGCGCTTTGCCTGCGCGAATTCGATCATCGGATGATGGTGGATCGGCTCGACGCGCTGTATCGACGGATCGTGGTCAGTGGCTAGTGCGATGTCTCAGTTGAACATACGGGTTCAGGGGTGGCACGGTCTGACCGCAAAGCGGGCAGGCCGTGTCGGACATGCGGACCACGGCCTCGCCTGCGGCGAGACCGTGCCACCCTAAATGTCAATTGAGACAGACCACTAGTGGTCAGCGGGAGAGCGGCTTACCTGCAAGAGCAGCGATTCAGCGGCGCGGCGCTGGTCGCGGTCGCCGGACGCGACGACCGACTGGAGGAGCTTTTGGCCTTCGGCAATGCGGCCGGACATGAGATAGATGTAGCCGAGCCGCATTGCCGCCTCGGTGCTGTCGGGCTGTGCGGATAGGAGTTGTTCGTACTCGCGGGCGGCGGCGGGCACGTCCCCCTTGGCCATGAGCGCTGCGCCGAGGTCGGCGCGGGCCTCCAAGAAGGCCGGTTGATATTCAAGGGCGGAACGGTATTCAGCGGCGGCTTCGTCGTAACGGGATAACCGCACGAAGGCATAGGCGCGGTTGAAGTGGAAGATCGGCTCCGCGGGTCGATCGCGGAGCGCCGAGGCATATTGGTTTATCGCGGCGGGGAAAGATTGTTCCCGTTTACAGAGATCGAGAAGGGCTTTGCGGGATTCCTGGCTATCGGGCGGTGCTTTGACCGCCTGGATGAGCGACGATCGCGCGGCGTCGATTTGGTCCATGCGCCGCTGGAAGAGACCGAGCGCGAGCCAAGCGGTCGGCGAGGCCCGGTCATAGTCGGCGGCCCATTGAAGGGTCTTTTCGGCCGTGTCGGTCTCGCCGCAGTGCGCCAGGAAGAGTCCCCACTCCGCGAAGAGGTCGGCCGAGCCGGGCATCGGGACGCCGTCGCCCAGCTTCTCCGACCACTTCTCGCGACGAGCCTTTTCAATGGCGAGGGCGCGCAGGTACGACTCTTTCGCGGGCCGAAAATCGCCGCGACGCGTTTCGATTTTGGCTAAGTTCGCCCAAATGTTCGTGCCCGTCGGTTCGGATTGGAGCGCGCGGCGTAGCGCGACGGCGGCCTTGTCCGCTTGGCCGGATTGAAGATAGAGCCAGGCGATCTCGCGGTCGTTCTCGGGCGTCGAAACAAAGCCCCAACGCTGGCATCGCTCCAGATGGTCCAGCCCAGAGGCGATGGCGGCTCGTTGGTCGGACGTGACCGCGGCGAGCTGATCGGGTAGGTACTGCCATCCGAAGACCTCGGGGGGCGACTGCTGAAAGGCGAGATTGCCAAGATAGTCGTGGTATCGCCACCAGCCGCTGTGGGCCGTCGCGCCGATCAATGCGGCGACAATGACCAGGTACATGAAACCCAACGGGCGGATGGTTCCCGCCGCTTTGAGGCGGGTTCGTTGGATCAAGACGTCGCGGGCGTAGAAAACCCGCGCGGCCTTCATGACGAGATAGGTGACGACGCCGGCGATCCCGAGCGAGAGTAAAAACGGAATCTTGCCGTACAGGCCGCGAAAACTGAAC